>JAGXNR010000173.1 GCA_019894875.1 Promethearchaeota archaeon
CTACCATCGAAAACAGTCAAGAAACGCAGGATGCTATTGATCAGCATATCCAATCAATTCAACAAGAGGTGACGGGAGAAAGAGCAAAAAAGGTTGAGGAAATAATACAAATGATGAGGGATCATGTTAAAGAAAATATGAAGGAGAATTACGAAAGAGTCTTTAGACAGATACACCCCGAGAGATTAAATAAAGCATTGAAGATGCTCCAAACAACTAAAAGAAAATCCAAAAGGCAGGATTTGTATTTAGAGTGGTTTTTTTGTTCAACCTTACTATCGAAGATTGAAATTAAAGTAGAACATTGGCAAGTCTCTTCTCAAGCGGGACATGGTACAACAGGAGTTTATACAGCGGGTTTAAATTTCTCTCGTTATGATAATATCGTAAGGGAATTCCCTGACTCTAAACTAACCAAAGTTATAAATGTATCTAGGCGAATATTACAAAATCCAACTAAAAATGCTATCCAGAAGCTAGCCACATCACTTATAGAGGAGACAGGATTCGATGAACACCTCTACTTCACAGATTAATAAGATTAAAGAATTGGTTAATCTCTCTTTTTAAATACTGTTTTTCCTCTTATTATTGTTTCAATTATTTGGATATCTTTTATTTCATCGTTTTTAACTTCAAGAGGATTTCTATCTAAAATAACAAAGTCCGCTAATTTTCCAACCTCTATACTGCCTTTTATATTTTCTTCGAATGCGGCATAAGCACCATTAATAGTATAAGTTTTTAATGCTTCCTCCATCGTAATACATTGTTCGGGTACAAATCCGTTCCGTGTGACTAATGCATGAAGTCCTGAAATTATATCTGGATCTTCTATAGGGCTATCTGAACCGGATGCCATTATAATTCCTGCATCAATAATAGATTTGAATGGATAGGTATATCTACATCGCTTTTTACCCAAGCGTCTTTCTAACCAAGTATATTCTGAATTGATGAAAGGAGGCTGACAAGCCAGAATTATGTTGTATTTTTTAATATCTTTAATTACATCTTCAGTTAACAATGAAGCATGCTCAATCCGATGACGATGATTTTCTTTTGGAGATTCTTCTAATAATCTCTTGTATAAATCAACTAAGACTCGATTTCCTTTATCTCCAATAGCATGAATACCAATTTGAAAGCCACTCTTGTGGGCTATCTTCATTCTACTAAACATTGTTTCATCATCAACCACAGAAAATCCACTCATGTTAGGAGCATCAGAAAAAGGTTCGTGCATTCGGGCTGTTTTTGCACCTAAAGTTCCATCAAAATAGCCTTTCCAACACCGTGTTTTAAACTTACTATCTTCCTCATTACTATCTAAAGATTGTTCCTTTAATTCTATCAGTTTTGATGGATCAAAGATGGAAACTAACGAATACCAGCTTTGGAGTACTTCCTTTTGAATCATCTTATAAACGGAGATATCCCGTTGAAGAGTGGTAATCCCATGAAAAGAGGTGATTCCTTTTTTTGCCAGCAATTTAAATGCGTTCTCTGCAGTTTCTTGGATGATATTAGGTTGAGGATTTTGATATTTAGAAATCGTAGAATAAATAAGACCTAATGCATTTTCACTAATAACTCCAGTTAATTCTCCCTTTTCATTTTTCCTAATTTCACCACCCTTAGGAGCCTTCGTTTCGTTATTAATCCCGACTAATTCTAGAGTTTTTGTGTTAACAACCCCAATATGACCATCATACCTAAGGATAATAGTAGGGTTCTCAGGACAAGCAACATCTAAGTCCCATCGTGTAGGTAATTTTGGAACATTAAACATTTCTTCTTTTAATTTGAATCCAAATATTAATTCTCCTTCTCCCCTTTTTTCAGCTGTTTCCTTTAAGAACTTTTGGAGTTCTTCTAAACTTGTAATAGTAGAAAGATCGAGATTCATTAATAAGTACATAAAGGAGATTGGGTGCATATGTGAATCAATAAAGCCAGGAAGAAGAGTATTTCCATTCAAATCTATTGAAATGTATTCATTACCTATACTTCTTTTAACTTGTCCCAAGTCTCCTACAGCGATAATTTTCTCATTTTCAATTCCAACCGCTTCAACTAGTGGTTGATTTTCATCAATTGTTATAACTGGTCCATTAAAAAAAACTTTTCTTACTGACATTTGATTTTACTTCTGATAAATTATTTTTTTATTTTTTTAAGTTTTTAATATTATATTATCATTCAAATTCCTAAACATTTCTCAATATTTTTGATATTTAATCTTAGGATTTAATAAATATAAGGTTTATAAGAAAAGTCGTATAAATATCAAATAGTTTTGCTGATTAAAACTAGGAGTTTTGAAAATGAAACCATCAATCTTAAAAAAGTTAAATTTAATCATTGAAGATGCTAACACTTTAAAAGATAAAAACGAATTTCAAAAAGCGATAGATAAATTCGAGCAGGCTTTAAATTTTATTAATATAAAAGTTGATGAGCTTAGTGAAAAGAAAACTGAGATTGAAAACATTAAAAACGCTATTAATCAGACGTATTCAGTTGAGATAAATAGCATTGTACAAGATTCAATACGGTTAACAGCCTTAAAAGAATATGAAAAAGCTAAAACTAATTTTAAGAAAGGAATTAGGATTGCAAAAGAAAAAATTACTGATAAAGATCTTCAAGAAGCTGAAATTAATGAACTAGATGAATTCATTAATGAGATTGAAATAGAGCAGCTAATAATAAAAGGAATTAAAATACGAGATGAAGATAAAAATTTAAATGATGCAATTAAAGTGTTTGAAGATGGATTAGTTCTTACAGAAAAAATTCGAGATCCAGAGGGTAAAAAAGACCATATTTCCAATATTAAGAAAGAGATTAGTAAGACGAACAGCTCACAATTCAATCAAATATTAAAGCAAGGAACGGAATTAAAAGAATCTGGTCAATTTCAGGAAGCGATCAAAGTTTTTGAAAAAGCAAAAAGCTATTTTGAACAATCTCTTTCTCCTGATGCAATGAAAACTGAAATTCTTAACATTATAAATATGTCAAATGAAATTTATTCTATTCAAATCAAATCAATCGTAGAAAAGGGAAAAGATTTAATTGGTAAAGGTTTAAATGAGGAAGCTATTTCAGAGTTAAGGAACAGTTTAATCATTGCGGAAAAAATGTATGATTCTGATTTGAAAAAACTTGAAATCAGTCTTATCGCAGAATCATTAAATCCAATATATATTGAAAGAATTAAACCAATCTTAGAAGAGGGAAATGAAGTAACTCAACGGGATAACTTTAGTGAATCAGTTACAGCAATAAAGGAGGCTGTAGCGATATATAATAGAGCATACACTATAGCAGATTCTATGGTCGATTCAGAAAGAAAAATCCTTGAAAATAAAAAAATTAGTGATTTGATTAACCAAGCTTGTTTACCTGGAATTAGCATTATTAAGGATAAATCAATTCAATTAATCGGAAATCAAAAATATGAAGAAGCTATTAATGAAATTTATGTTGCATTAAGTGTTGCGAGAGAAATGGCATATCCAGAGGACGAAAATATTATTCTCGCCGATTTAAAGAATCTCATGAATAAAGTTTATTCTACTCAAAATAAAGAAGTAATAAATCATGGGAAGGAGTTGGTAAATCAAAATGAATATGAGAAAGCTTTAGAAGTTTTCATTGAAGCTTTAAATAATACTAATAAAATGTACCTCACTGAAGAAATGGAAAAAGATGTTAACTTGATTAAAAGCTTAATCTATGATACAGAAGTTAAACAACTAGTGGGGAAGGGGAAATTAGATGAACAACAGAAAGAAAAAGAAAAGGAAATAGAGAAACTCCAAAAGCGATTAGAATATGCTCAATCCATTGAGGATCCTAAACGTCGAGTTGAAGAAATGAATAATATTAAAAATTTAATTGATGAAGTGCATTCAGACGAGATTAAATTTTTAATTGAACAAGGGAATCAACTTGCAGAAAAGGAAGCCTTTGGAGAAGCTTTTAGCTTTTACGAAAGAGCATTGAAAGTTAATGAAATGATGGAAGAACCTGATGTAAAGAACAAGGATTTGGTAAAAGAAAGCTATAAAAGAGAATTGATAAATAAAGCGGGATTAGAAATAAAAAATAAGAATTACGACACTGCAATTGAAAATGGCAAAAAAGCTATTGAATTAGATAAAAAATTTGTGGATGCTTATTATCACATTGGTTTAGCTTATAACTATAAAAAGAAATATGATGCTGCGATAGAAAGCTTTCAAAAGGCACTAGATTATAATAAAAATCATATTGAATCTTGGAACTTGATTGGATTAGCCTATATGGCCAAAAATGAGTTTGATAATGCATTAACTTTCTTAAACAAAGCTCTTAAGATTGACCCGAACTTTTCCACGGGATGGTTTAACATTGGGAATATTTACAAGTTAACTAATGAATTTGACAAAGCAATTGAAAGCTATGGAAAAGCAACGAAATTAGATCCCGATTTTGCCAAAGCCTGGTTCTTTATGGGATGTACTAATTTCGATAAGAAGGATTATCACAGAGCAATCGATCATCTTGAAAAAGCGATTAAAATCGATCCAAATCTAGCTCAAGATGTAAATCCACTTATTAAAGAGTTAAAAATAATTCTTGATAAACTCAACGAAAGCCTTTCAATGGCTTTTATTAATAGATAATCCTTCCTTTACTATATTTAACTAAAAGGCTAATGCTACTGAGCCATATTCCAAAACATATTACACTCTTCGTTTGAGTTCATTCTTCTCCTCATTAAACCTTAAAAAGCAAAGTAAAAATTTAAAAAAAGAGAAAAAAAAAATCTATTCGATTTTCTTTAAGTGTCTTAAACCCATAAAGAATAAAGGAAGAGATATTGCAAGATGTATAGAAATGAATAAAATAGTAGGTGTCAATTTCCAAGCTGTGAGTCCCGGTAATATACCCTCCAACCAAACCATTAAGAATATAAAACCCATGAACACCCCCATTTGGATACTCATTAGCTTAAACATATTCATTCCCATATGTTTTCCCTTCTCTTCGAATGCAGGACTAAATCCTTGTATTCCAATCGCTTCAATCAGTACCATTATGCCATATGATAAATAAGCTATGAAAAAAACAACCACATAAAACGCATCAAATTCGAATAGGATTGTAAAGAATATTGT
>JAGXNR010000174.1 GCA_019894875.1 Promethearchaeota archaeon
CTCTTTAAGAGTTTCAATTTCACGTTTGGATCAAATCCTGGGAGAACTCTTGAAGCATGATAGTCAGATAACAGTTTTCCACCAAATTCTAAGTATAGTTTATTTCCAAATTGAGCAGCTCGATCCATTATACTTTTTGATTGTTCTTTTAGGTACTTACTGTTATTAAAACCTATTTTTTCAATTGTCAATTTTCGATATCACTTTTTTATTATATGATGCAAAAAATAATATAAATCACTTCTAATTAAGAACATTATTAAGAATATATTAAAATAATTTTTCTGAAGATAAAGATAAAACAAGATCAATTAATAAATCATACTTTTTTGGCAACAACAAATACACGCCTCATCTCATCTAATCGTGAGAGTTTTTTTTCGGCTTCATAAATTAAACCCCTTGATCCATCTTCACCGAATTCTTTAATTAATTTATCCTTTAATTTAAGGACAGTTGAAAACGATTCACGCTGAAAGCGTTTCCAATCTTTTGTTTCCTCATAAAATATCACTTTAAATCCCGTTTCTTGAAGAAGTGGGCGGTAATCATTAACCCGATGTGGAAGATTCTGTTCCCATGAGGTAAATAAAAAACGAGCACCCGAACGTAAAATTCGCGCAGTTTCTTGAAATATTGATAAATTATCATGTATAAAAGAAATCGTATCGATTGAAATTGCTCCATCATAAGAATCACTTGGTAGCCCCGTATTACAGGTTATATCCGCTACTTGAAACTCTGCTTTGCCTTTAAGTCCAAAATCATTTATTCGTTCCCTACCCCATTCTAACCCAATTTCAGCTATATCTAACCCTAAATAATTTAAACCTAATGCTTGCGCAACCCACATCCCTGGTCCCCCTCTCCCGCACCCCAAATCAACAATTTTCTCTCCTGGCTTGGTATTAAGATATTTAACACAATTTTGAAGATCAGTTACGGTAACGTAGCCATCTGGATCTACTTCTTCGGGATACTCACTTTTAAAAATCTTTCTATAAATGGACTGATAAAGTGCCCTATTTCTCTGTTTAAACCAATTATCAAAAGCTGCCAATTTTACCACTATTCTAATTTTTGTAAATAACAGATTTAAAGTATTTCTTTAATTTGCTTTATATACAATTATTGTTATTATTATTAATATTTCAAATTAACTTGGTGTACTTATCAATTTTCTTTCTTCTTAAACTGTTTTATCAAACAGTTGTCTGCTAATCCTTGAAAAATTAAAAAATACTAAAGTAATACACTTTAAGTTGAACAAAAAGATTTATAATACTCTTAAATTATAATGGTTACTTCTTTTAATAAAATAATAGGTGGGAATTATGAGTTTAAAATTTACTGAAGAACAAGAAATGATAAGAGAAAGTGTAAGAGAATTTGCTCAAAGTAAAATTGCTCCAATTGCTCTTGAAATGGACGAAAAAAAGGAAATTCCACAGGATATAATTAAAGGAATGGCTGAGTTGGGACTTCTCGGATGTACTGCAGGTGAAGCTTATGGAGGTCCAGGATTGAGTGCCGTGAGTGCCGGCGTAGTAGCAGAAGAGTTAGCTAAAGCGGACTGTACAGGTTCTACTTGTGTTTATTACCTCGTTCCAGCATCATGGGGTTTTCTTCTAAATAAATATGGAACTGAAGAGTTAAAAAAAGAAGTATTCCCTAAACTTCTCTCAGGAGAGCATTTTCTCGGTATAGCAACAACTGAAAGTGATGCAGGTTCTGATGTAGGTGCCACTAAGACTACAATAAAGAAAGACAGTGATAATTTTGTTGTTAACGGTGAAAAAATGTATATTAGCGGCGTTCGCGAAGCAGTTACTTATGGCGGGGGTCATGTTACAATTGCGCATCAGTCCAAAGAGTTGGGAACCCGTGGTATGACCGTATTTTATTTACCTTTAACCGATAAAGGAATTACTCCAACTTATATATCTGATTTAGGCCGAGAAGGAATTTCCTGTGGTGGTTTTACAATAGATAACGTAAAAATCCCAAAACATTATATCTTAGGCGAAGAAAATAAGGGTTTTTATATAATACATGAAGGATACGAGTATGCTAGGGCATTAATTGCAGTAATATGTGCCGCTGCTGGCTTAAAGTCATTAGAAAATGGGATAGCTTACATAAAAGAAAGGAAATCATTTGGAAAGCCACTAGCCGCATATCAAGGAATTAATTTTAAATTAGCCGAACACTACACGAAACTGAGCATGCTAAGAGATTTAGGTTATCAAGCATTACTGAGCATTGACTTGGAACAGGAAGGAAAGGCTACTAGATTTGAAACAAGCAAAAAAGTGGCCATGGCAAAGATGTTCTGTTCGGAGTGGGCTTGTGATGCTATTAACGACGTTATGCAATGGCAGGGTGCTTTTGGATACTCACGAGAATGTCAGGATCAAGCTGCTTGGAGAGCTGTTAGATCATTTTCACTCGCAGAAGGAACAAAAGAAGTAATGAAAATGATTGTGGCAAGAGAACTCCTTGGTAATAAACAATATTAATAAACTTTTAATTTAATTTTTAATATTTTTTTATATTTATACTCCATTATATGAATGAGATTGAATGAGATATGAAACTTATTGTATGTGTTAAACAAGTTCCAGATACAACGCAAGTTAAAATTGATCCAGAAACCAATACGCTCATTAGGGAAGGTGTGCCCAGCATACTTAATCCATTTGATCAATTTGCACTTGAAGAAGCCATTAAGATAAAACAAGAAAATGATGAGATTATTGTAATCTCTATGGGACCACCTCAAGCTAAAAAAGCTCTATTAAAATGTTTGGCATTAGGTGCTGATAGTGCTATATTGTTAACTGATAGGATTTTTGCTGGAGCAGATACATTTGCAACTAGCTATACTCTTGCTCAGGCTATTAAAAAACTCGGCGAATTTGGCATCATTTTTTGCGGTTTACAAGCAATTGATGGAGACACTGCACAAGTAGGACCAGAAATTGCCGGCATTTTAAATATACCCCAAATAACATATTTAGAGAGTATTGAAGATGTTAGTGGGAAAAAATTGGTAGCAAGAGTGCAGACAGACGATGGATATAAAATTGTAGAAGCTAGACTTCCTTTACTAGTAACAGGGATTACAACATCTTCATTTGAACCTACTAATCCACCCATGATGAGTATAATGAAAGCAAATAAAAAACCATTCTTCACATGGGATGCAAACGAACTTGGTGGTGATAAAGATAAATATGGGTTAAATGGCTCATTAACGGAGGTTGTAAAAATATATTCACCTCCAACAAATGAGAAGGGTGTTGTAATTAATGATAAGCCAGAAGTTGCTGTTAACAGATTAATGGACTTATTATCAAAAGACAAGGTGATATAGTTTGATAAATGTGGATGAGAAGAAATGTACTGGTTGTGGAATATGTGAGCAGACATGCCCCTTTGGAGCAATAAAAATTGTTGAAAAAATCGCAATAATCGGGGATGAATGTACTCTTTGTGGAGCTTGCGTTCAAGTATGTAATACAGCGGCAATAACCATTCAAAGGAAAAAAGTGGACAATGTTGATTTTTCAAAATTTCGAGATATATGGATTATTGCTGAAATTAAGAATAATAAAATCAGAAACGTATCTTTCGAATTACTAGGTAAAGCAAAGGAACTTGCAGATGAATTAAAGCAAGATCCGTGCGTCGTACTTATTGGAAATAATGCAAAGAAATTCATTAAAGAATTCTCAAATAGAGGGGCAAAAAAGATATATATCGCTGAGCATGAATCTCTTAAGGATTATTATACAGAAACTTACTCCTCTATAGTCATCGGATTAATTTCAAGGTATAAACCAAATATAGTGTTATATCCTGCAACAATATCCGGGAGAGATTTAGCACCGAGGGTTGCTTCTATCCTTGAATTAGGTCTCACTGCTGATTGCACTGAATTATCAATAAGGGAGGGACGGCTGTTACAAACAAGACCCGCATTTGGCGGAAATATTATGGCAGATATAATTTCCCCCAATACTCGACCACAAATGGCAACAGTCAGGCCAAATGTCATGGAAGCAGCATCTAATGAAGAAAATTATGGTGCAGAAATCATAGAAACGCATATAAAGATAAATCTAAAAGGTTTAAAGTTAAAGATCAAAGAGATAATTAGTGGAACGATCGATGAAAACGAAATTCCAGTTGATGAAGCAGATTTTATCGTTTCTGGAGGAAGGGGTGTTGGATGTCAAGAAAATTTCAAAATACTTGAAGATCTAGCACGAGTTCTAAAAGGAGCAGTAGGTGCATCTAGAGCATCAGTAGATTTAGGTTGGATTCCAAAATCACAACAAGTAGGACAAAGTGGAAAGACAGTTTCTCCCAAAATATATATTGCATGTGGAATCTCAGGAACAATCCAACATCTAGTTGGGATGAAAACCAGCGATATTATAATTGCTATAAATAAAGATCCTGAAGCCCCGATATTTAACGTAGCAAATTATGGGATAGTGGGCGATTTATGTGAAGTTGTGCCTTTATTAACTGAAGCCTTTAAGAAAAAATTTAGTAAAAAATAATAAACAATTAAAACAATAATATTGATTTATTTTCCTTTGAATATTGGTTCTCGTTTTTGCATAAGAGCTTTCGTGGATTCTCTCATATCATGTGTTTTAAATAATATTCGGAGAGCTTCATTTTCTTTATCCAATGTACTGGAGATTATTTCTCTGAAGTAATCATGCATTGTTTTTTTCATTAAGTTTAAAGCTAAACTCGGACCTTTAGGGGGGATTAATCTTTCTGCTTGTTTTCTAACAAATGGTAATAACTCTGCAGGAGGGAGAGCCTTATTTATCAGTCCTAGTCTTTCAGCTTCTTTAGCATAAATTTTATCCCCAAAATACAAGAGTTCCTTGGCTTTTTGAAACCCTACATAAAATGGTAGAAGGAATGAGAGTCCAAACTCTGGCACAATTGCTCGTTTAACGAATATTAGTCCTAAATAAGTCTCAGGATCGTCAGCCATGTATATTAAATCAGCACAAGCTAAAGGCATTGTAAAACCCGCACCAAGTGCTAAACCATTTATAGCAGCAATAACGGGTTTTTTAAAATCCCAAAATT
>JAGXNR010000175.1 GCA_019894875.1 Promethearchaeota archaeon
GTAATCATTTGTTTCGGTGTTAATTATATTATTATTATAATCATCCAGGTTTAAATATGGGGTTAAGGTAGGTATAAAATAACCTATGCTCATTATAAAGAACAATACTATCATTGTTCCAAGATGTTTATAATTCAAAGCAATTTTTTTATACTTCTCTAATATGAAAACTGTCATTACTAAGCAAACAGCAGGAAGGTTCAATAAAATCTGGGCTGTTATCAACAAAGGGATAATAATTGCTTGATCAACATAAAAGTCAGTGGTATATATTGAATGATAAAGCGTATAAACAAAAAATCCCATCGCTGCCGAAATAAAAAATAAAGCAAACCATCTATTTAGCCAATTTTTTGGATTTAGACGTAGTTCAATAAATCCTGCCACTAATGCGATTACGACCGAAATGCTTGCAGTAATTATCTTGATTAAGAGTAGAGTATCCATCTTTATTCCCTTTTAATTACAAATATAAATTATTTAATTATATATTTTTTCTATATTAAAAACATGACCTTTCCATGCTTCTAATTCTACATAAAGACCATATTCATCTAAGTTTTTTCCTTCATATTGAAATTTTTTTTTATTTAGCAAATCTTTGAATTCCCATTTATCTGAACCATAATCTAAAGGATCGATTCTTATATGAGCTTTTGAGAAATCTGGACTAAAATTTACTACAATCAATAGATTTCTATTATCTACACTCCATAAGTAGGAAATTATATTATTGAAAGAGGAATCATTAGAATCGACAGGATTTATTCTACATAGAGACCAGTCCGCATTCGAAAAATCTTTTCCCGGAATGATGTGTAATAAATTCTGATAAAATTCAAGGAGATCCTTGTTTATTTGCTCTGTTTGACGTCTCCCTAATTGAACAGGTAATTTTAATTTAAAACCTTCCATCTGTCCTTCATGAACTAATCGTGCTCCTGGAATGGTTAATGCGATAAGTGCCGCTGCTCGTGATCTATCAATTCCGTATTTTTCCACAGCTCTTAATTCATCATGATTTTCAATGAACCGAACGAGTTTATTCTGATAACTAATATCTGCCTTAAGATGTTCTTTTATAGCATTTGCATTTTCATAAGCTAGTATTTCATACAATCGTTTGTCATAGCAAAAATCAAAACCTTGTTGCTGCAATTCCCATTCCATATCCCAATAAGCCTCAGCAATGAATGTAAAATTGGGGAATTTATTTTTAACAGCAGAGATGATTTCCTCCCAAAATTCTTTTTCAGGTACTTCCCCGGCTTTTTCCCCCCATGTTTTAGTAAATACTCTATTAGTCATCAACATTGCCATATCACAACGAACACCATCACAGAATTCAGCTATATTTAATAATGTTTTAATTGTCTTTTGTCTCGCTTCTGTTGAAAATGCATTAATTTGAATCGTATCGGTCCAACCTGGGAAATTGGGATCTCGACCGTGTGCATAGACGGATTCGCCAATAGAAAAAAAATCATAAGGTTGAGCCATTAATTCATCTAAAGATCCTTCAATAAATAAATCTGATTCAAATGTCCAAAGAGAATCTATAGAAACATGGTTTGGGACATAATCCAATATCAAACCAATCCCTCGTTCTTTAAAGTGTTGTCGAACCTCATTTAATCCCTCAATACCACCAATTTTCTTATCAACATGGTAGTAATAAATAGAATATGGAGACCCTTTTACATCTTCTTCTCTAAATTCATGAAGTGCTCTATGATATTCATTTTGAAGTCCTTGATGTTCAAGGGCGATTTTTTGACTAGCTGGACTCCTTTCCCATACTCCCATCAACCAAATCGCATCAAATAAGCTTATGTCTCTATTAAAAATCTCTTCGGGGATGTTTTGTAGAGTTATTGGTGTATTGTATATTTCTGACAGAGAATTAAGCCAAGGCCAAGTATTAATTTCATATATTTTTGGATGCTTGGGTAATCGTAAAACTGAAACTGACATTTTTTTCAATTATTTTATTTTTTTTAAACTTATGATTTATGATTAGATTCCATTCCTAATAAAATAAATTCGATATTTCTAAATTTCTTTTAGATTGTCTATTTATATGGTGATAATAGTAGTTAGTATTTTTCCTCTTGACATTAAACCAACTTAATAATAGTAAAACCTTTAGATAGGAAAGTTATGATAGAATCAGAGAAATGAGTTTATTTTGAAATAAATAGATTTAAAATATTTTATAATCATATGCATTATAAGAAAATTAAAAAGAATAAGGTTTTAAAATGAGTGAAGAGAAAGATGCCTTAAGGAAGCTAATAATGCTAATTTCAGACCTAAGGGCAAAAGACGAAGAAAGGTATGAAGCTCACGTTAATTTCATGAATGAAACTATCAAGATGATAAGCGCCATTGAATCTCAGATGAATAAACATTGGAGTACTGTATTGGAATCATTAGGTGAGTTAAATGAAAGCATTAGTGCTAATTTAGATTCTTTATTAACAGGAATTAACCCAAAGGGTCTACGAGAAACGTCAAAATCATTAAAAGAAATAATGGATACGATGAATAAAAGTGTGCAAACAATGAATCTAGAAAAAGTCATGAGTGAATTAAAAGTCTTGAAATCTGGGAATTTTACTTATGTGCCAACTCAAGCTGTATCTGCTGGACAACAGCCTGAAGAAATTTCCGCAGGTAGCAACCTAAATCCCCCTGGTCTTAAAGCTCCGGGAGGAGGCACTACTAAAGCAAAAGATGACGAATGGGTAGATCCCCATGAAAAAGCGAAAAAGGAAGAAGATGATCAACATCTACTCAAACCATCAGATTTCTTTGGCACGTAATTAAGGTTACACAAACAAATTCATAAAAGGAGTTAATTTAGACTTCACTTCTTCAATATTTTCGCCTATTTTCTTAAATTTTACAACAACTGTAGGTTTTTTCAGTTCATTTCTTATTTTATTTTTTAATAATTCATAACAGTTTGAGTAATCTGAATGGCAATCAAGCACCTGATTGAAAATAATTCCATCAAAGCCATGTTTTTTAGTGTATTTTGAATACGAATTAGCTAGTGTGTCGCAATTCTTCAGACATAAAATTCCCTTATTTGACGCATTCAAAAGAAATCGAGCATAGTCTTCTATGGGATCTGAATCTTTCGAAACGGGAATTTCATCTAACAATCCTAAAATATCCCAATCCGCATAGATGGCTCTACCTCCAAATTTATAGATGATTTCATGGATTTCTGGTTCCCATCCATTAAATATTGGGGAGATGAGCAATCGAGGGGTGTTTGAAACATCCATACCTATGCCCTTTTTAATTCGTTCTCTCATCTCCTTTACTAAATGACTCATATTTTCTAAGTATCTTTGAGTATTAGAATTATAATCTTGAAAAGATATTGTTAACAGCCCTAAAATTTCCGCGAACGTCGCAGGATTACAAGGGTAAAAATCTGATATACTTATTTCATGTAGGATTGTTTTATAATACCTCTTAACTTGGTTACTAATACGAAATTGTTTTTTCAAACTATTATCTGTAACTATATTACCCGTAATATGCTCTAATTCCTTAATTGCATTTTCGAGATTATCCCTCATACGATTTAAAACATTTTCTTCCTTAACTGATGGAATATCAACCCAGATCTGATTTGGGATCATTGATTTCAAAGATCCAGAATAATTATTACATTCATCACACCTTATTGTAAAATTTAAATTCGCATCCAAATGTTCATATTGAGATTTATGCATTCCATAAATAGAATGTACACCATAGCATAATTCGGTGGATTTACTATCTTTTATTCCTAAATCATACATAGTGTTATATTTTACATTTATAGTGCTTATTACGTCATTGATGATTGTATCAACGATTTTTAAGAAATCAAGCTGACGTGCAATCCCAAATAAATTAGTTGTAATTTCCCACCCAAATAAACTTTTTGCCGTATTGAGTGCTATCAGATATAGGTTAAGTTTAAATTTTTCCATTCGGATCGGAAAAACAGGAACAGAATCTGCAGCAAAAACTAAATCTGGAAATCCTAATGCGACTGAAATCAATTTCTTCTTTTCCTTAGATTTTTTTTTTAATAAAAATTCTCGTCCAGTCAAGAAATTGTATGCAATCTTTAATACAGAAGTAAAACTTACAACGTCGTCAGCATAGATACTCATTATTTAGAAGAACTCCGAAAGGTTCAGATAATTTCAAGAAGGTTTTAGATTTTTAATATAATTACAAGTGTTATAAATCTATGTTTGTATTAAAATTTTTGAGAATCGTATCGATAAAATATTAGTTTCTGCTAATTTTTATTGAATACAGATATTTGCAAAATTAATTATAATTTCTTCTCCATTTTGTTTTGTTTTTTTAATTATTTCCTCATCGTCTTGATTTCTATAAGTAAAATCTGCAAGATGAGTTTCAGGATGAAATTGAACTGAGTAAATTGGTCTATTTATATGACGCATATATTGGATTGTATTGTAACCATTTAGATCCTTAGATGCTATTATTTCGAATTTCTTCCTTATTTTAAGGTCATCTGGGAGTATGTAATCTCGATGTTGAATGTCTACAAATAGTTTTTTATGTGGAATTAACCTATCAGTTGTGTTTAACTCAAGTGGAATGATTCTTCCACCATCGTGTGGTATATTCATTCGATAAACTTTTCCAGTGAAAGCAAAGCCCATTAGATGATGTCCATAACAAATTGCTAATATGGGAATATTTTTAGCTTTTTTAATTAGTTTAAGTACTAACTTGAATTTCTTATGTAATACCTTATTTGCATAAAACTCAGACACATTGATATCAGATCCTGTG
>JAGXNR010000176.1 GCA_019894875.1 Promethearchaeota archaeon
GTTTTATTGTATGTAATAAAATAGTCTGAATTTGAATTAATAGAAGATGCTGTAATTATTGCATCAGGAAGTTTAATTCCATATTGAACACGGATTTGAGCTGCCATTTGAGTAATATCAAGGTTAACGGGAACTACGTCAAAATTTAGAATAGCGCTGCTTAAAAATCGATTAGCTTCATTTTTTTCATTTTTAATATAAAAACCTACTAGAACTTCAGCAAGGACTATTGTTGAAACCGAACCTTCAATGCGCTTTTCTTCTATGGCATTAAGGATTTTTATACAGGATTCGAAATCTTCTTCTTTATTTTTAATTGTGATAAATACATTAGTATCAAGACAAACCTTCAATTCCACTCATCTCTTATTTTTCTTTGGAATTCAAGACTCTTCTCAATCGGTTCACTGTTTGTTAAAATATCTGACATTTTTTCTTGAATCTTTTCTAAAATTACCTTATCCCCTTGAATTTTGAAGATCACTGAATCACCAGCTCTAATTCCAAATTTTTCTCGTATTTCCTTAGGAATTACGATTTGACCTTTCTTACTTAACTTTCCGATATTCATACCAAATAGTAAGAATTTTTATGTTATATAATTTATCCTCATTCGTATTGAGTAATTACTTGCTTGATATAAGAAGGATAAAACACTAAGAAAATATGAAAGGGAAGGTTTATATAAAATTATATGCTGGTTTATTAAATAACTTAAACAAAGGTTTAGAGAGATAAATATATTGATGAGTAAAATTTATAAATACAAATTTCAAATATAGGTCAATGGGTAAACTTATGGGAATGGGAAATTAAATGGGAAAGATTGAAAAACTTCAGAAAAAACCTTCAAAGGAAGAAATATTTGAGAAACTAGTAGGCTGTATCAAAACCCCTTCTGGAAAAAAAACAACCACGGAGTCGATTAAAGAAATATGGAAAATGCAACAATAATTTTCATAGATTCAAATTATTGGATTGCCCCAATTCCTTAAATCAATATTATTAGCATTAAATATTTTTCTCATTTTGGACTAGGATCGCCCCATCAAATCATCGAAGGACTATCTTTCGATAAATTACAAAAATTCAGAAGGTTCATTACCCTCATCGACAGTGACTACATCGTATTGAGTTCCCTGGCGATCTCGAATGTTAGGAGCAATTTTTAAATTCTTAAATTTCTCTCATAACAGAAATTTTTATGAGAAAAGATCCTGGAAATAATAATCCATACTAATGATTATTAACTTTGTTTGAATGTGTTTTAAACCATTCTTTAATAGCTTCAAATGATAATAATCCTTGTGCTGTATCTAATGTAGTTTTATATATATCTCCTTCAGCAGGAGAGAATTTATAGCCATTTTTGTATAAAAAAATATAAACTAATAAGGAAGCAATCCTTTTATTCCCATCTGAAAAATAGTGGCCCTCTATAATATCCTTATATAAAATGGTTGCTTGATCCCAAATAGTTGGAGCATCGCTAAAAGGAATACCCCACCTTACTTTATCAAGTGTAGACATAAGTCCTTGTCTATTCATCAATTGACCTCCTTTAATTTGATCTTTAAATAATTCTTCGACATATTCAACCGTAGGAATCCATGTCACTAATCTTCACCGAGTTTTTTCCATTCTTCACCGTATTTTTCCATAAACTTTTTTACGATATCGCGGTCACGTTCTATTTCTTCCCTTGCCACTATCTTTTCGCTTTCCAAATACTCTTTATAGTAGTTCTGTATTAGAAAACGAACGACCTCAGCATCATTTTGTATTCCTAAAACAGATTTGATAATATTAAATCTATTTGATAGGCTTCCTCTTAACTCCGTATGCAATACTTTTGGTTTTTCTTTTACCATTAATTTCACAAACTGTATGATTTAAAATTTCTTTTATTTTACAAGATATTACAGATAATTATAAGTTATAAAATTTTGTAGCAAATTATTTGGAAAATATTCTTTATTGAGTTTTCATCATTCTTACCCATATTTTTCTATAAGTTTTTATAATTTTATCATGGCCAAGTCCCATTTCCCTCTCATTATTAATTTTGCATTTCATAGGTTAACAGCGATCTAGCCAATACAATTCTAGATTATTATTTTAAGGACCGATTGATATTTCAGAAGAAGAATACTTAAAAATAATTTAATAATCCATTAATTAGGTCGAGAATTTTAAACAAGCTTAATAATGTAATTGCCCATTTTTAGATTACTAGATGATATAAAGTAAAGGGGTTACTTATGAAAAACAGAATAAAAAAAATGGATCTTTGGAAGAAGGCTTCCTTAGCACTCATTTTATGTATCATCGCAAGTTTTGTTTTTCTCCGAGAAAATAATTTTCATGCTAATGAAATATTTGACCCCTTTAATGAAACCCGTGTTTTTAATCCCCCTAGGATGGCTTCTGAATATTCGGGAATAGGTTTAGCTCGAAATGTTACGGAATTTGGAGAAGGAAGCTTCCAAAATTACAATTTGAATGTAACAAATAATGATACTGCTTCAATCATCGCACCAGATTATTGGAGCGCGAAAGAAATTACGGGTAATATCTCTAAAATATTTGAATATGACCATATTTGGATGAATAACACTTTTGATATAGGGATTGATAGTTCTGCTTGGACACTTGATACAGATGAGCCAGAAAGGGTGGAGGATTATATAGATTATGGTTGGTATGAAGATCCAGTAGGAACTAACGATTCTATTTACCTTACTATGAATCATCTCGATACGGGGGATTGGTATGTTATTGATACTTACTTAAATTATACTTTTGACTTTGACAGAGAAAATATTCCAAATACAGAGTGGGAAATTGATTTTAATTATCGATTTTTAACAGATAATAATGATTGGCTCGTTACTATGGAGGGAGGTAGTAAAGTAATTTGCGCTATAGAAATAGATGGCGATAGAATAGAATTTGGAATGGGAAAGCCCAGTGACCATAAGAATGATACTTGGTATCAGGATATTATAGCTCCTTTTTCAATCGATTTATCTGATTTAAATCCGCCTGGAACCATGAGTATTCTTTTTGGTATAAGATGTAAAGTTGCTATAAATCCAACAGGATATTTATCATTTTTTGTGGACAATATAACTTTAAATATCCCAAACATCCCTAAACCCTCTCAAATAGGTCTTAATATCACTGACGTTTCGCATGGGTACAACTCAAGTGTAAATAATATCAATGGTTACGGCTCAGGAATAGTAACACTTGAAAACGATTGGGAAGGTGAACCCAGTGGCAAAACTCATTTCTTTTCATTTTCATCAAATTCTTCAGGTGAAGTAATGATTGATTTGGATTTTTATGTCAAAGCCTTCTCTTTGAAAAAATCAACGACCGAATTAGGTGGGGAAGGCTGTGAATTTATAGTAGAAAATAATACTCAAACAACATGGACAACTTATTTTGCTGTAATTATTCCTGGTACCTATTCAGAAAATTACTATTTTAACATAAGCAAACCAATAAATTGGAATGTAACTCATTTATTTGATCCGTATGGGGATGACAAGATTGATGAGATAATAACAACTGCAGGGTATGGGAATGCTACAGCAATAATTCCTAATGAAATTATTCTTAATGGAATTTGGAAAATCGTGGCAGATTCTCCCAATTATGTAAACGAACCAAAGATTTATAGAAAAAACGGGTTAGAGTGGGAGTTGAATAGTACGTTCCAGAATTTTGATACTATGAAAATTAATGGTTCTATTAATACAGAAATTACCCCAAATATCGATCAAACTAATGCCTCTCTGTTAATATATTACCCGAATGAGACATTATGGTACCAATCAGAAGATATAACCATTGAAACTAACGGAAATTTCGAGTCTTCAGAAATTATTATCGGTCCAAATAATGCAAGTGTCGGAGAATATCACGTGCATCTTCATTGGAACAACAATGATTTAAATATGTCACAAGTTGGATTAAAACATTTAACATTTACAGTTTACCATGAAACCATATTGAAAAGAGAGAGTTCTTTTCTAAGTAATAAAATTGCAGCATTTTCGGGTGATGTTATTTTATTAAAAGTCAATTACACAGATATCGACACTGATATGCAGATAGATGGGGCAAACGTAAATTATACCATGGATAATGCTACAACAATTAAGGGGATGATGGCTTATCAAGGAGGGGGAATATATTTTGCGGAAGTTCACACTGAGGGTTTACAACTGGGAATATACAATGTTACTGTCTCAGCAACAAAACCCTATTATGAAGCTCAAAACAACATAAAACTATTTGAAATTGAAATACAATTATACACATCATTAGAAAGATATGAGAGCCCTACATTTGTAGAATTTAATGATAATGCGACGGTTAAATTTCGCTATAAAGATAGTTATGATGTTGGTATTACCAATGCTACCGTAGGGTTAAGTATTAACCAAAATTATATACTTTCGATAGAAGATGTTGGAGATGGGAATTACACAGTTAAATTTAATGTGGCGTGTTTTTGTCTTTTAGGTACACAAATTATCATATTTAACTTTAGTTCCACGGGATATGAAACTCAATTGGATGCATTTCAATTTCAGCTTATACCGCAAGATGTTAATATAAGAGTTTATATCAATTCAAATGAGGTTAATGAAAATGAGCTAATACCGACACATTTCAATGACCAATTAAATATTTCAGTAAGGATATTTGCTTTTAAAGAAGATAAATACCTGAATGGCTGTCTCTTATACACATCTGAC
>JAGXNR010000177.1 GCA_019894875.1 Promethearchaeota archaeon
ATTCAACTCTATTTAGTGAGTAGAGCGATTAAAGATATGATTTCTTTATTATAAAAGAATATATATTATATTAGTATAATAAATACTTAAGAAATAGTCATCATAAGGAGTGATAAGATTGTCGCAAACACATAAAAAGGAGCACCCAAACCCACGGTTACAAGTTGCTTTAGATTTTGAAAAATTAGATGATGCTCTGGCAGTTGCAAATGAAGTAGCACCATTTGTAGATATTATTGAAGTTGGAACGCCTTTATTGATATCCGAAGGAATTCGTGCTATTCGAGCGTTAAAGGATGCGCACCCAGAGAAGTTAATCTGTGCGGATTTAAAAACTACCGATACTGGATACCTTGAAGTAAAAATGGTAGCTCAAGCGGGAGCCAGTATTATAACAATACTTGCAGATGCTTACGAAGTCACAATTATAGAGGCTTTACACGCGGCATATGATTTTAATGTAGAAATAATGGCAGATCTAATCGTGTCTCGATCACCTGCTATTACATTAGCCGGTCTTATAGATGTAAAATATAATGAGACAAAAATACATTATGCTCTCGTCCATAGCGGTCTAGACAGCCAAGCATCACGACGAGCTCCCTTGTTTGAGTTAGAATCAGTCGCAAGGATACGAAAACATCCACGATTAGCCATTGCTGGTGGGATAAGAGTCACTGATATTTCAAAAATATTAGAATTTCCTGTGGATATTATTATTGTAGGGGGAGGAATTACTCGTGCTAAAAATCCATGCAATGCTGCAGAGGATATTCGAAAAGCCATTAATGAATGCTTACGATGAAAGAGAATATTAGAGTTGATAGAAAAATGGTTGATTCAAAGAATAAGGTTATGAGTTTAAAAGAAGCCATTAGAAATAATGTAAATGATGGCGATGAATTAGTATTAGGAAATTATACCCTTTCGATGTGCGTTGCATTAGCATCGGAAGTCATCAGGCAAAAAAAGAAACATTTGACCGTTTATACGCAATCAAGTCATATAGACCTTGAATATTTAGCTGCGGGGAATTGTATAGACAAGATAGTCACTAATTTTATTTCTGTAATTCGTGGCACTGGTAACGTGATCCGTAAGATGAAAAATGGTGAAATAGAGGTAGAAGAATATTCAAATTTTCATTATAATGCGCGACTTCAGGCGGGGATGTATGGTTTTTCTTTCATGCCAGTACTAGAGAGTGCTATTGAAACAGATCTTTTTAAAAAACGGACGTTTATGGGAGAAAATAAATTTAAGATCATAAAATGTCCCTATACAGGAAAAGATATTCTTACGTGCCTGCAGCAAATCCCGACGTATGCATAGTACATGTTCAAAGAGCGGATAAGTATGAGAATGCTCAATATTGGGGAGCAATGGGAAGCGTTCAAGCCGCAGCATTCGCAAGTAAAAAAATAGTTGTATCATGTGAAGAGATTGTTGACCATGATATCATTCAGTCAAGTCCACATCATACAATCATTCCAGCATATAGAACTAATGCAGTTGTTGAAACTAAATATGGAGCTCATCCAACTCCCGTAGTAGGATATTATAAACATGATGCCCTTTTCAGGGATTGGGCTTTTGGATTAATGGGGTCAGATGAAGGAATAAAAGCATGGTTGGATGAGTGGGTTTTCGGATGTAAAGATCATAATGCCTATATTCAAAAATATATAGAATATTTTGGAATTGATATGTTAAATTCGCTTAAATACAAACCATTTTATTCAGCTCCTGTAAATTATGGTTCTCCGTATCCAGATTGGGATGATGATGGAGTACATAGGTCTCTGGGAATAAAATACGAAGATATCGAAAAAATTATGGAAAAGGAGGGAAATTTTCATGAATAACCGGTATTCTATGAATGAATTAATAAATATTATAATCGCTCGAGAAATCCGTGATTATGAGAATGTTGTTATCGGGGCAGGTATTCCTGTAACAGCATGCGTGTTAGCAAAGGGTATGCATGCTAAACACGCAACTTTAATGACGGAATCCGGTTTAATAGGATTTGATCCATTAGTTCCTTTAATTGGAATTGCGGATGTAGGGGCTTCCAGAGGATTTTCTTATTCCACAGATTTGTTTTCTATGTTTACAACGCATGCATATCGGGGTTTTGTGGATGTATGCTTCCTTGGTGTTGGGCAGGTGGATAAATTTGGGAACATTAATTCAACAGTAATAGGGGATTATGATAATTTTAAAAGACGCCTTCCAGGTTCGGGTGGAGCTGCAGACTTCTTTTCATACGCTAAACGGACTGTTTTAACTTTGAATAGAGGTCAATTTGTAGAAAAACTTGATTATTTAACATCTCCAGGATATTTAAGTGGAGGAGATAGTAGAGATAAATCGGGTCGCTTTTTAAAGGGAAGTGGTCCCTCCACACTCATTAGTAGAAAGGGTATTTTTAAGTTTGATCCTGTAAGTAAAGAGATGTTTCTTGCTTATAATCATCCAGGAATTACAGTTGAAGAGATTAGAAAAGATATTCCATGGGACTTAAAGATTTCTCCAGATTTAGAAGAAACTAAACCTCCTAGCGCAGAAGAATTAGAATTTACAAGAAGATTTAATCCAATTCAATCAATTGGGCAGAGAGCTGCTAGAAGATTTATCAATCGGAAACGATACCCAAAGTTTCCAGAAAAAGGGGCTGCTTTTTTAAATGGCTTAAGGAGTAAATTCTTCTCAAAAAAGTAAAACTACTTTTAAAATCGACCCTTTTTGATTAAACTATAAATAGTTCTTAGTATCAATATTTTTTCAACTATAAATTAATTAATTTGAAATAAAAAATTTAGAAGTAAGTGTAAAAAATTGATTTTATTTTAGGTGATTCAAAAATGGCTATTCAAGAAGATTTAAGTGAATGGGAAATAGCCCCTATAAAGAAAATGGCGGCGTATGGATTCGGTTATTTAGTCGTTAATTATCTGCTTGGCTCTGGGCTATCTCGACTTCTTTATTTCTATGAGGTTGAGATGTTACTCCCGGGTATTTTTTTGGTCATGGCATATGTAATATTTGCGATCTGGAACATGGTTAATGATCCACTATTGGGGTATTTAACTGATAAACCATTGAAATGGACGAGGAGATGGGGATTACGAGCACCCTGGGTAGTTATTACTAGCATTCCAATGTTATTGTTTTTCATATTTATTTGGACTCCACCGACAGGGAACTATATAGCGATGTTTTTCTACTTTATCATTATAACTTTTCTATTCGATGGTTTTTTTTCTATTTATAATGATCATATTTATGGTGGTTTTACAAACCAATTTCCATCGGAATTCGAACGCAGAAGAGCTTTTTCAATTGCCACATTTATAATGGGTATATTTATCACTATTATGGGCATTATATCGTCTGTTGTTATAGAATTTGGACAACCAGAAACCTTTGTTCTTAATGCGATTATTATGGTCGTTCTACTGATCATATTCAATTTCATTCAATTTACGGGATTAAAGGAATCGAAGGAGATGAAGGAGATGTTCATTAATAAATATGAAACTGTTGAAAGAAAGGGTTTTTTTCATATTGCGAAAACTGCCTTCAAAACAAAAAATTTTGTAGTATCTCTTATGGGTTATACTGTTGCTACAACTGCAACTCAATTAGCAAGTGCATCGGGTACATATATGTTTAAGGATGTCTATGGATTAGATTTAGCATGGTCAATATTACCTTCATTAGCAGGTGCTATTTCATTTATTTTTGCCATACCCTTTTGGTATAGTTATGCGAGGAAACATGGATTCAAGAAATCATATTGGATAACTTTTATCTTGCATGGTCTTACTTATTTACCGTACCTATTTATAACAGATATAATTTCCATTACAGTAGTTGCGTTTATCTCAGGATTAATCTATTCAGGAGAGGTTATCATGTTAATGCCCATCGCGTCTGATACCTATGATGAAGTTGCAGTTAAGATCGGTAAACGTCAAGATGCAACATTCGTAGGAATGAGGAATTTTTTCTTTCGAATTGCGTTTCTTGTGGTAGGCATTACAATTCCATTAGTGCACTTTCTTACGGCATACGTGCCCACAGAGGCCATATTAGCCCAGAATGTGTTTGCTACCTTTGGTATTCGAGTTCATAGAGCCTTAATTCCAATGATACTATTAATTGTTATGGGATTTATTTTTAGGAAATATTACGACCTTGAAGGAGAAAAGAAAGAGAAAATGTTAAAAGAACTTAAGGAGTTGGGACTCTATCGTCCCTGAATCAAAATTCCTATTTTTTTTTTTATTTTAATAATTCTTAATTATCATCTTTGAAATTTTATTAAGATGTTCCTCTATTTGCTAATCCTAAAGCTAGGATTCGACCAACCATAGCAATTTGAGATGCTCCTTTTACTTTTCCCCCCGCAGTTTTTCTAATCCATTTATAAGCTTTCCAATCCCGAGCTGTCATAATGGTTTGCAAACTAGGAAATTCCCAGTAGCCCCACCACTTTAGTTTATCTCTAGAGATATTTTCTTTGGGTTTGTTTTCTATCCCCTCTACTGTAATCTGATCGTTAATAATGGTTACTAAAGCAGCCCAATTGTCATCCATATTGTTTAAAAGAACACGAGTCTTCATTTCTTTAAGCATTTTTTTACATTCTGGGGTATCTTTTATAGAATTACACAAGTTTTCTATCAGTGCGGGAAATCCTTTTAACTGAGGTTTTTCTGGTTTATCACTTGACATGTTTAATCCCATCTTTTGTTA
>JAGXNR010000178.1 GCA_019894875.1 Promethearchaeota archaeon
GAAGAAGAGGTAGCAGATGGCTAAAGACGCAAAAAAAGTTGGGGATGATATTCCATCTCCAGTTGAAATAAATAAAGTCATCCATGAACCAGCCCGTTTGATGATCATGTCTTATCTCTATGTAGTAGAAGAAGCTGATTTTATTTTTATAAAGAATCAAACAGGATTAACTTGGGGGAATGTGTCTTCTCACATTAGCAAACTCGAAGATGCAGGGTATGTCAATGTTAAAAAAAAGCTTGTCGGTAAGAAAACTCGAACTTTACTTAAACTAACTGATGAAGGGCGTTCGGCATTTCGAGAATATAAGAGACAAATGGATGAAATATTAAAATATGGTAACTAAAGAAAAAATTAAAGATAATATTTTACATTCTGAAGAATCTAACAACATCCTTGATCTTGATTATCGCATCCACAACTACATGCGGAGGGCGGATCAGGCTCACAATTAGTCTCAACAATTTTTATTTTGAATTTTAAAACTTTTCCTGCCATTGGATGATTTAAATCGATTACTACCTCATCTTCTCCAATTGATTTTATTGAAGCGGGCATCTGACCTTGTGGTCCCATAACCATCAGCATCATACCTTGTTGAAGCTCAACTCCTTTGGGAAATTGTCCCTTTGGAACTTTTTGAGTCATTCCTTCCTTGAGTTCACCGTATGCTTCCGAAGGTTCAAGTCTGATTGAATATTCTTCACCATGATTCTTACCTTGAACAGATTCGTCGAATCCCTTAATCAAATGTCCTGCTCCTACTTGAAATTTTAAAGGGTTGCCACCATTCATACCCGTACTATCAAATACTGTCCCATCGTCAAGAGTTCCAGTGTATTCGACTTTTATCCATTCTCCTTTTCTTACTGCCATCTTTATCAAATTTTTGATTGTTATAAAAATAATAAATTAATAATTTAAGAGTTCATGGATTATAATTTAGTAATAGAGAGAACTAATTCTATTATCTTTTTTTCAAAAAATTAATTATCCCATAATATATTATAAAGCCGTATCTTATAGTTTCATATTGCCAAAATTATTGAGAATATGGTTATTCAATGAGTATTGAGCTACCAGAAGCATATATTCTTGCAGAACAATTAAATAAAGAGATATTAGAAAAACAAATACTGTCTTATAAGCTCCAAGATTATGAAAAACTCCAAAAAATTGGTTTTCTGAACGACAATATTGAAGATTTTGATATGCTTTTAGATCGTAAAATTAAATCTGTCATTTCAAGAGGAAATCTTATTTTAATAGCATTAGACAGTCAAATTAATCTTTTAATAGGTTCAGAATATGGGGGAAGATTGGTGTTTCACAACAACGACAAAAAGCTTCCTGAGAAGTTCCATTTAAGAATCACTTTTACAGATAATACACTGTTAACGCTAAGACTTACAGGGATGGGCGCAATAATAGCTGCTAAAAGCAGCGATTTAAAACATTCCTATCTGTATAAACGTGATTTTTCTGAAGTTTTATCTCCATTAGAGAAGGATTTTACTTTTACTCACTTCTCAGATTTACTAAGTACAATGAAAAGAGGACTTAAATCTATACTTGTTGGAAAGGATGCTTTACTTGTTGGCTTATCTAATAGTGCTTTTCAAGATATTATTTATAGAGCTAAAGTTTTCCCGAAAATTAAAGGTTCAGTGTTAAATGAACCGCAAAAAAAAGCATTATTTGATTCTATCAAAACCGTTGTCAGTGAGAGGATCAGATTAGGTGGTAAATATCAATTTGTTGATTTATATGGAAAAAAGGGTGGATATATACCGGCTATGGGACCTAATATGAAGGGAAAATCTTGTTCTGATTGTGGTTCATTAATAGAGAAACTTAGTGTAGGAGGAGGACAAGTTTATTATTGTCCTCATTGCCAAGAAGAGTAATTCTCTTTATTGTTTCAAAAGAAGTAGAAAAATATGTGTTTTCCAGCAATAATATTCTGGTTTATATTGAAAAAACATCAGAACAAATCTTGATTTGAAAAATCAGTATTAGAGAAAAAAAATTTAAAATTTATACGAGTTCTATAATATCTATGTCAATTGAAGGTATCAATCAAGAATTATGTTCAAAATGCAAAATCTGCTTAAAAGTATGTGATAGAAGGTATTTTCAAGAGGATTCATCTGGAAATATTATTTATGAAAATCTTACCAATAATTGTATTTTATGTGGGCATTGTATTGCTGCTTGTCCAGAAGATGCAATAATTCGTAGTCTTAACTGGGAAGAGGACGTAGAGACCTATTCAGAACCTATTGTCTCTTATGAAAAGGCATTGCAGTTATTAAGAATGAACCGATCAACCAGGAATTATCAACAGAAGATGGTTCCAAAGGAATTAATTGAAAAAGTATTTAATGCAATGAGGTATGCCCCCAGTGGAGGAAATGCGAGGTCATGGAAGTATAAAGTTCTTTCAGATCCAAAAAAAATCGAAGAATTAGGTGATATAATATCAAGAACAATGTATAGATATTGGGGATTTAATTCATATGAACAGGCAAAGAAATATTTTGAATCTATGGGGAGACAAAATATTTTTAATAAAGCGCCGATTGTTATAATTCTCTATTATGAAAGAAAAGCCCCAAATAATACTATGTATGCGGTATGGGGGGCTGATACTGGTGTTGCTATTACATATGGTCGCCTTGCGGCAGAGAGTCTTGGTCTAGGAACTTGTTGGATGAACGTTCTTTTAGGTGCTATTTCTGTAAAAAAGGAAGAAATATTAGAGATATTAGGAATTAAAGGACTCGTGTTAGGTGCGATGACATTAGGCTATCCCGCAATTAGATATAGCAGACCTGCGCCACGTGCACCATTAGATGTGGAAGGTTTAGAATAACATTTGAAATATATATTTAATTTGAATTTAGAATTTTTTTAACAAGGAGAATCTAGCGTATTTTCAAGTAAAGATCGTAAGAGTTGGATTTTTCCATAATGTAACGCTGTATGAGACGCAGTTATGAATAGCCAATGTGCCACACTCAATTCTTCTTCTCCTGTTTCAATAATAGAATAAAAAATCTCATCATCAAGTGAAGAAATAAATTTTTGACTCTGATTACGAACTTCAGTAGCCCAATTTATTACATTTTTAACTGAATCTATGGACTTACGGATCTCATCAATTGGCCACCAATCTGTACCAAAAATTTCATACCCGGTGGGTATAATATTTCCTTTAAGTTTTTGAATAATATATCCGATATGAGTTCGTTCCCGATGAGCTATATGTCCTATATGCCATATAATTGGTAATTTTTTAGGATCAGGAATCCAGAATAATTGTTCTTCTGATAAACCATCGATTATATGTATATAATGTGAATACCAAAAGCCTTCTGGTGTCTTAACATTACCAAACATCCATAAAGCAACTTTTTTAAGTTCTGACATTAAATCCTCATTATTATAGTGGATAAGTTTATATTATATTTCCTTAGTGAGTGAGCATTTAAAAATTTAAATCATCTACTAGAAAATAAATGGGTTTCTAAACATATCGAGTTAAATCTCAAGGATATATTCAATTTCACGAAACCCCAAATCTTGATTATGGAATCTTCGAGTTTCTATAAATCCACATGAGGTATACATTTTCTGCGCGGGGTTAAAGAAGGGGTGCTCTCCAGTTGTAACTTTTACTTTTTTCACTCCCAGTTCCTTAAATATTCTAATTATTTCTAAGACTTGAGCTTTTCCAAAACCCTTTCCCCTAAATTCTGGTAAAATACAGTTATGACCAACAATTCCTAATTCAGGTCTTTGACGGGGATCATAAGACCCAAAACCAATGACTTTTTCATTATAGGTCGACGTAAAACCAGAATCACCAACTGTTTTTGGAAATTTATTCACCTCTTCATCATATTGTTTCCAATCTTCTTGCCATTTAGGTAACAATTCTGGGATTTCTCTCATTAAATCCGCGTAACTTCTATTTAGTAGTGAATAAATTAGACCTTTTTTTGATGCTGAAAGTTTTTTAAAATTTAGAATCATATTACCTTTAATATCTTATACCTGTTAATTCTAATGAAAGATTAACCTAAATTTTGTACAGCGTCTTTTCCAGCTTTATGGGCTTTTTTTATCAAACTAGCGTCATTCTTAACATCCCCACGACGATTAAAACCAGGAGCAAGCACACTTTCAACTAATTCAATACTCAGGTAATTAAATACATCCTCAAGTAGACCTGTCGTATGTCGAGCATATCTTTCATTTTCCCCCCCTAAAGGAATAACAAGAATAACGCGCTTTCCCTTGAATTCTTGATGTTTCGGGTGATACCACCTGTCTAAGAAAGCTTTAAATTGTGCAGTTGGGCCCCACCAATAGATAGGAGTACCTAATATCCAAAGATCGCTTTGTAGCATCTTATCCAACAAATCAGCCATATCATCTTTTTGGGCACACTGCCCTGTTTTATAACAACTATTGCATGCTTGACATGGCTTAATATCTAGTTTATTCAATATAACTTTTTCAGTAGAAGCCCCTGCTTCTTCTGCACCAGCTAACACCTCATCAACTAAACTGTCAGTGTTTCCACCAAGAC
>JAGXNR010000179.1 GCA_019894875.1 Promethearchaeota archaeon
CCTAAGGGATTAGCCCATTCTCTCATTAAATTAGCAGCTTTCATTAATATATCAGCTCGTTCTCTCTGAGTCTTTTCTTCCCAACATTCCAAACTTTCTTTTGCAACGGTTATAACCTGATTAGCTTCTTCAATGGAACATGCTTGCACAGTTCCTACTATCTCATCATTATAAGGATTTTTAATAATTATTGTTTTTCCCGAAGATGACTTTTTCCAAGTACCAGCCACATAATATTTAAAATTTAAATCATCTCTCATTACGAAAGAATTAGGAATTTTTTCGATTTCTTCTATCATGATTTTCTTCTTCCTGAACGTTCCTTTTCCATAAAAAAAGTATTCCATGAATTTTTAACACAATATGATTATTAAATTTATTATTAATAATTCAAACGTCTTCCTTATTTTAGTCAAAAAACCCTAATCTAAAGCCTATATCATTTTTAAATATCTTATCTCTAAAAACATTCCATCTCTGCTTGGATTTTATATCCTAGAAAGTTGATTGTGACTGAAATTCATTTTATTCTTTTTATTTATAAAAGATTGCAAGTAAAGAGATGATGGTTTTTTTTCGTTTTATTGAACTATCTCGTATTAACTGTGATATTTAAACATTTATGATTATTTATTCTGAAAGAGTGAATTATTCATGTTTTCAGGTGGATTTGCTGGAATTTCATTAGCAATATTACAACAAAGCATTAATTTTCGATAAATTATTCTGTATTGACGTTAATATTAAATTATAAAATGGGCTCTAACCATCCCATACATAGATTAATCTTATAGAACGGTTATAACAGGATGGAATCTGATCTATATAAAGAATTAAAGTTTATAGCTTAAAAAATTCCTTAACTTTCTTTTTCTTTTCTTCTACCTTATCTTTAACGCTCTCTTTTTTCTCTTCTACTTTATCTAATATCATTTTTTTCTTTTCTTCAACTTTATCTGTAACCATTACTCCAGAAAAGACTAATGCTATCCCGATCTCATTCTTGAGTAAGAAGTGATTTGATAACCTGCTTTGAATCAATGAAAAAATAATTCCATATGTAAAACCAACTATCCAGAGTAAAATCGTTAATATATTTACGTCTATACCGAAAGTTGTCTTGACGGAAACACTAAGAAAGCGATATAATATTCCCCAAACTAATACAAATAATAATTCGACTATAATACCCATCTTAATCATTAAGGAGATAATTTTCGTAGTCTTCTTATCTGATAAATGATCTTTCATAATTTTTACATCATGAATTCCAAAAATGAACCGCCTACTAAGAGTGGCTCCACCCCGAAAAGATAAGAACACAATTAGAGCCCCTAAAGAAAGAGGGTTATCTAAAAAGAATACGTTAACACCTCCCACAGCAATCCAAATGACAAAATTAATGACTTTAAATTTTTTATATTGAGAGTCTTTAAACTTCTCTTCTTCCTTTATGATTTTTTGGAGAAATTTTGAGACTTTCTTCTGGACTAATGAGCCAAACGAGAATAATATACTAATTATAATGAACGGAATTAAAATTACATAAGCTAAAATTATTTCAATTGTTATTGTCATACTAATCACTATTTTAGGATATCGTTCTTATTAACTAGAAAAATATAGGAAAAATAAAAATATTTTTAATTTTTTTATATCTTTAATGTCTTTTCTTTATTAAATAGAAGGCTGAAATAGCTACAATTCCAATGGCAAATACAGATACAATAGCAACTGTGCCTACAAATGCAGATGATGTTGTTTCTTCAGGAACTAATAAAGCCCATGTTGATAAAACAGTCGTCTCAGCAGTAAGATAACCATCTTCGCTTATTGTTGGGACAGTTACCATTTCTTTATTTTCTTTGTCATAATACGCCCATTGACTTTTTCTATTCTGATTAGTTTCTCTGATTCTTAATCTTGCTTTTAGAAAAGCACCATCATAAGGACATTCAGAATCGCATTTACACTCTGGATCACAGTCACATTTACATTCACAGTCATATTTACATTCGCAATCGCATTCACACGTACACTCGGGATCGCATTTGCATTTGCAATTACAATCTGCATCACCATCCATCGCAATACAAATTCCCTCCAAATAACGATATTGGTGTCTATTCCTTACTCTATGCAGATTTCCATCCGTTAATCCTAGTTGTTTTTCCTCTCTAGTGCATGTCATTGTCATTCTAAGCTCTCTATCTCCTTCAACTTCAATAATGATGTCTTTACCTTCAATTCTTGCAGCTTCAAAATTTATATCTATCTCTAAACCAACATTTGCAGAAACAGTAAATCTTGATGTTTCGCCAAAACAAAACATAGTCCTTACATTACTTTGCAGTTGTGTCTGAATTGCTTCACCTTGAACTTCAATTGTTTGATCAGGTGTTTCAACAGCCTTTGCGTTAATAGTACCTATGAATGAAAGTACGATCAACAGTGTGAAAACACTTAACAATATTTTACTCAAATTTTTTTTCATTAAATATCACTATTTTTTATGCTAAGGAATAATTAGAATTTCAAATAAAAAGGATTAGGGTATAATGTTCCCCAATTAGATAATCCTCTTTACAAATAAGTCCTTCTACTGTGACATTATCACTATAATAATATAGCTTTCGACTATTTCACGGTTATTTAATTTTTGATAATATTAGATAGCTTGTTTCAATTAATATTATATTATATTCGATAAAAAAGAAGTCTTTTATATGGGATATTTTCTTTCTAATATTGTTCATTTACTAATTAAGACAAAGAAAGTATTAGGAAACTATCTTCAATTTACAATTTGAAAAAGCATATTATTAAATATTCAAAAGTGAAATAAAATGAAAACCCTTAGGGAATCTATCGAAATTAAAGTCTCTCCCGAAGTTATTTGGGATTGGTTCTTACATATTGCAGAAAATTACCTTGAGTGGCATCCTTCTCACATAAAAGCCAATTGGGAAACAGAGAAGGCTAGCGAAGTTGATTCCATTTTTTATGCTGAAGAAGATATTAGTGGAGAGTTTTTAAAGATGAAATCGAAGTTGACTAAACTTATCCCAAACAGACTGTATAGATTTAAGACTGTAGGCCTTTTAAAACTCATATTAGCTGGCGGTTCTTTTGAAATCGAACCCTCTGAAAATGGAAGTATCTTCACAGCAACTCTAGACTTTCACATGGGCAAATTAATTTCGAAACTTGCCAAGAAAAAAGTGCGACAAATATCCCAACACATGATTGAAGAAGGAGAAAATTTGAAAAAGATTTTAGAAAAATCTTTATCTTAATTTTCGGTTGCTTCACGAAAAAATACTAAATATTCTATTTGGGCATAGAATCGATGGTTATTATTATGTAGGTTCTTCTTTTAATATCATAATAATATATAATTTTTTTGTCTATATTATCTGATAATATTTAAATGAAACTCTTTACTGAATTCTTTAAATCTTAAATTAATAATCGTTCTGAGCCTTAAAATTTTAAATGTATAAAGACTATTTTAGAATCATAGGTTTAATTTATATTTCGAATAGAAGTTTCCAACTCAGAAGATAAAATTAGAAAGTATGAGTGTTAATAATTTTAACAAACAGCTTTTGATTCGATATACAGAATCGGAATGTAAAAGACAGCTGTTTTTGGATTTAGCACAAGTTAAACCAGAACTCTGGTATACTGATACTCGATCGATTGAAGGAATAAAACACAGACGCCAGCAAATTAAATTACTTCTGCATTTAGGAAAGATTTTTGAGCAAAAAGTGTATGCCCATCTAGCACAATTTAAAAATGTTAGGTATAATGTAAAAGAGAACGGTGAAGTAGATGAAACATATTTAAATCCACAAATCTTTAAACAATTTTATGAAGATTTAGTTGAAAATACTGACTTAGATGACATACTCCTGTTAGAATTTCAATATGAAACTCCCGAATATTTAATAAATGAGATATTTCCTCCAAAAAATAACGTTAAAGAAATACCCGTGAATTTTGGAGAACAGAGACCCGATATTATTATTATCGGAAAATCATTTAATAAAAAAAAGAATAAAGTGTTCGAGTTGCTTTCTGATGGGACGATTCGAGAAGTGCCCAAAGGTGAATTTGATACACGATTTGGGATCACAATTATTGATATCAAAAATATAAGAGAAGACCATATTGGAAAAAAACAATTTATTGAAATCCTGTTTTATTTATGGACATTATCTTCTTACTTAAAAGAACATCATTTAGATGATAAATTTTTTGTACGGATTGATTTTAATGGAATTTTTCCACAATATAGTCGGGAAAATTTAAAAGATCTTCATACCTTAGATGATCTTTTAGATTTAACAATTCAATTACATTGGGAACAAGCTAATCTAGTCTTTCTTGATTTAATTAATAAAATTAAGAAATTATGGAAAAATGCACCTCTCCCTATAGAATCAATACCTGTAAATATTCAAGCCTCTTGTGGATATTGTTATTATATTGAAGATTGTAAAAAGACGTTAGGGATAGATTGTGCGCCCTCAGATTGGTCTTTACAATTAATTC
>JAGXNR010000017.1 GCA_019894875.1 Promethearchaeota archaeon
TCCTAAATATTGCATAATTTTCTTGTAGGATTCTCCCAGTAGCTGAGGTAGTTGTTGTATTGAGGTTATTGTACGTATAGATAAAACGGGTTGAGCATCTCTTTCTATTTCTTCACAATTATACGACATTTGACTATCCCTTTTTTTGGATATTGTTTTTATTAATTTGGTTTTAAGAAGTAAGAAGATGGAAAAATTAATATGAATAACTAATAATTATTAAATTTGAAAATAAAGAAATTTGAGATATCAATTATGTATCGAATCGAGAAAATTGGGGAGAATAAGTTTTATATAAAAGCGTTAGGCTTATTTCCACCACCCGTTGCCAAGCGTTTCATAAAAGATTTTAGAAAAAAGACAAAAAAATTAGAAAAATTCTCGGTAATTGTTGATGGTTTAGAGGTTATTTTCCTTAACCTTGAATCGTTTGAAATTATATTAGATTTCCTTAAAGAAAATAACGAGAGGTTGGAAAGATCTTCCTGGATTATTTCTAAAAATCCTCCATTAGATAAAGAAATCGCAGTTCTTCTGGAAAGAGCAGATTCCCCTAAACGGAAAATTGTGGGAACACTTGAAGAAGCAAAGGAATGGATTGGAGTTAATGATATAATAATAATACGAGATTAATACTACTAATTAATATAAAAGATTTAGTCTGATTTTAATCATCTGTATTTACTAAAAAATAATTTGCTTGAAATGAAGAACTATTTCTTAATTCCAAGTTAAAAATATAACCCTCATATTGTTTATTTTTAGTTTTTAAAATTGGAGTAAACATATAACTTTTATTTTGTTTTCGATGGCTTCTTTTCTTATTGTTATGCAGTTGAATATTGTAAAGATTATGTCTTAAATAATAACCGAGTTCTCTTGCTTTGTTCCTATTTTGATTCTTGTGAGCAGATAAACCAACACTAGGCAATTCTCCTAAGTTGATTAAAATAAAATAAATTTGATTAACCAATTCAAAAGAGGTTGTATTTCCAATAATAATCCCTCTAGAACTACAAACCCAACCATCACCTTTCAACCAACTATTTATAAGCTCACTTAATAATTCCTCTGAAGCAGATAACAAGAAGGGATGAATTCTCTTTCTAGAGGATCCCGTGTTAAATAAGCAAAATATAAATTCTCCCAATTGAGTATTATAAAAATTAATACGATATGCATTTCTTTCAGAGATTCTAATTACTTTAGGTTTAATATCAAATATTTCTTCCCCATAGCAAATAATATCATTTAATAAAACAATTTCATCAATCCCAATAGTAAATGAAACACCCCTACACTTTTGTTTATATCTTTTATCAGACGAAAATAATATCATTCCTTCAGCAAGATAATATCCAAACCATCTGAAGAGTTGCCTTGTAAAAGGTATAATATCAGGAATTTTCATACGAATATTATTTGAAAACGTTTTTACAAATTCTTCGGTTTTTATTAAAGAATTTTTTTTTACTTGATGATGTTTCGGAATCAGAAGGTAATCACCATTTTTTAGTTGCCCACTGCTAAGAATTTCAATATTTTTTTCAAATACTCCCAGATTTATCTTATTATACTTTTTACGACAATAATCTCGAATTTCTTTTCGAATCACATAAAATTTTTGATTTTCTGTTGAATTTACATTGAAAACTTGACCTGTACATCTAATTTCCTTAATAATTCCCCTATACATAACTTTTTTAACATCTTGTACTTGATCTGTTTTAGATGAATTAACAAATATTTCATCTCCTGCGTTTATCTCTGAAATTGATTTTGAATCATAATCCCCCAGAATTACTTTAATATCTGATGGAAAACCCTTATAATGGGTATTTTTTGAAATTTTAGGAAAATTGTTCATATTGTGTAGTAAAAAATGATTAGCAACAATATAAATTAAGAAAGAGTGATAATTTTTCAACGAACAGTTCCAAACATCATAGGAACTTCTGTAAATATCAAAATATTTAAAACTGTCTAATATTTGTAAACATAAGAGAATTTGTATATATTTAGATTGTCAGATTTTGAATTATTATTTAATAATATAATTTTGACATTTTTTCAGATATATAATCAATAATTAATGTCTTTTCTTCCTCTGTTACATCATATAAATTATAAATGAATTCATTTAATTGATTAACTTTTTCATCAATATTTTCGTTCTTTTTTTCTAATTTAATAATATCTGAAACGATCTGTTCAATAATTTTAATTTGATTAAGTTTAACATCATCTAAAGATCCTCTTCGCAGAATAATAGGCAAATTTTTTAAAAATGTTGATCCAATCTCAATTTCTTGTTCTTTTTTCTTACCCATAATATCAATAAAATATCGCATTAAGTTAGAATTAAGCACAGCGGTTAAATATTTCAAAGAAAATGCGGTAACTTTCTTTTTTGTTATAAAATAAGTATTATCAATACAAGTTTTATTATCTTCATAAGTAAAGTTATATACTAATCTTGGTATTCTGTATCCTATATATATCACTTCATCAAATTTATCAATATTTTTTTCACTTTCCTTTTTAATTTCAATCAAATCTACTTTGGATATGTTATTTGATAATAGGTATCTCTTTAGTTGACTATCCTTCCAAGCTTTTTCTTTATTATGGATCACAACAACATATTTGCTAATTAAGGGTTCAACACAAAATTTTCGCACTTCACCCATTTTACGATATTTCCTTAAGTATTCTTCGGGAATTTGTTTAGGTTTATCATCAAATATTAAAATAGGCTTGTGTTTCCTTCTAAATGAATTTGTATATTGATTACAGTTATAATCATCACCTAATTTTGTTTTAATTTTCTTAATTTTCATAAAAAGTTCTTTATGCAATTTAGGAGTAAATGCCCAATTTTCATCATTTTTCCAATTTCCCAGATCAAATTCTCCGGCTTTTTCTAAATAATCATTTAAATCAAGATTTTTTAATTCCTTTGCAAAATCCTCATTAAATAAAAAAACTTCAAAAAAATTTCGATTCCTTGAAGGTTGTTTTTTTGTATAACATAGAATTGAATTATGAATATCCACTCCTTTAAACAATAATTGTTCCCTGAAGTCAATAATTTTTAATAATTTTACCCGTTCCTTAAAAAACTTCTTCAAATAATTAGAATAGGCAGATTCCAGCCAATAACGAGATGTAATAAAGCTAAAATATCCCCCCTCTCTTAACAACTCATAACTACGCACAGTAAAATCATAATGTATATCACCTTGACCATGGTGATAATTTTTTAATATTCCTAATTTCCCAATTATCTTCTGTTCCAATTTAGGGGCAGAAGTTATTCTAAAATATGGTGGGTTTCCAATTACAATATCAAAACCATTCTTTTTTTCAAAAACTTCTGAAAATTCCATAATCCAATGAAAAATATCAAAGGATTTCAAGTCCTCAGTATTCAATCTTACTTTTTCTTTCGATAAATCATTCACAAACGCTACATTTAGTTTTTCATTAAAATCCTTAGTTAATTTATCAATATCTTTTTTTAAGTTCTTCTGTTTAATTGGATCTTCTATTGAATAATACTGTTTTATTATTTCATTTCTTTCTAAAAAAATATCTATTAAATTACTCTTCTTAACCCACGAACTGATATCTATAGGGTCTATTTTAATAGTCTCCGTATTAGTATACCCAATTAATGAATTCCCTTTTCTTATATTGAAATCAATGTTAGGTAATGGCTCTGGCGCCTGTTTTTCAATAATCCATAACCATAATCTTAACTTACAGATATCTACTGCAGGTTCCTTTATATCAATCCCATATAAATTGTTTTGAATAATTTCCTTTTTAATACTGTAATCGGATTCTGATAATTCAATTTTCTTTGATATGTCCTTTCTGATATTGAATAATGTATTTCCACAACTTAATAGAAATGCACCAGATCCAACAGCAGGATCACATATTTTTAGTGGTTTAATAATCTTTATGTATATCTTTTTTAGAATTAATGTATCAAGATCAAATATATCTTTAAAATTGTCAATATACCTCCACTGATTATCTTCTCTTTTCTTTAAAAATTCACTAACTTGATTTTTTACATAAGCTTCAATAATTTCTTTTGCCATGTATTCTGTAATTACTTGTGGTGTATAATATACCCCACTTTCTTTTCTATCTTCAATTGTTTTTTCTAATATGTGTCCTAAAATTTCAGGATCAATTGTATTATCAATCTTAAAATTGTTCTCTAAATCTTCGTACTCTTTTCTGAAATTAAAAGTTCTAAGGAATTGTATAGCATGAACAAAAGATTTTCTTTGAACTTTCAATCCCTTACCATCAATCTCTTTTTTTCTAAATAAATCTCCATTTAGGAAGGGTATATTCTCATAGATTTTAGGGATGTTTTCTCTCAAATTTAACGGAGTGTTTAATGTTTCAAAAAATAATTGATTTATTCTGTTGTAAAAATCTTCAGGTTCAGTACTTTTCAAAAAATTAAGGATATCATCCTTTATAATTCCATATTCAGATAATATTCTTATAAAAATCAAACGTGTGAAATTTAATCTAATAAAATCCTTCTTTTCTTGTTCTGTTGAAGCAAATGAGACATTATTTAGAAGAGAATCTTCCTTAGTAATTCTTTTTCTATTATTTTCTTTATCTATATATTCTCCCCCATAAATTAACGCAACATACCATTTATAGAATTTTTCAGTAATATCTATAGCTTCTTCTATAGGTTTTTCATGAATTTTTTCAGCGTTATAAACATTTTCCATTAATTTTAATGCTTCTTTTACTGTAAGTTCTTGCTCAACAACTCTTATTTCTTCTTTTATTTTTTGTGTTTTTATTGAAATCCATTTCTTACCATTTGTTACCAATGCATTATTATAATTTCCAATATTTATATCAGATATCCAAAGTTTTGCTTGATTTACGCCATGCTCTTTTCTAGCTCTTAAATCTTCATTAAATGGTTCCCATTCAATAAGTAAATTATTATTTATGCTTAAATCTTTTGAAGCTATAGAGGCGTCTGGCTTCTTTAATTTCCCTAGACTCGTTTTTTTATGAATTTCAGCATGAAGCTCTACATTAGGGAGAAAATTTTTAATTTGGGGTTCAAGTTTATTTCTTGTATATGATTCAGGATCACTTTCAATAATCAAAAATCTTGACTCTAATGCCTTACCATCCTTTATCTGCTTATATTTTTCTAATTTGACACCTTTCAAAATGGCACTTTGAAAGATATCGATAATCTTTTCATTTGATAAATCATTGTAATTAAAAACTTGACTCGCCATTCGAAACCTTAAATTTTAAATTTTCCTTCAGGATATTTTAAATGTATTAATTAGTAAATTATGTACTAAAAATATGTAAAAAATTATGTGATATATAGATAAGACATATTTGTTAAAATTTTTTCAAATAGTTAAGAAGAAAATTAAACTAAATCGGTATTAAAAGATGAGTAAAGAACGATTAAATAAGAATTTCTTGGATGAATTTAAGGATTATGATTTTTCAAAGATTCAAGAGGATAAAATCTATCTGGTAGGATCTATTCGCTTTAAGGATTATTTTATCAAAATTGAATCGATTTTACAGATTTTATTTAAAAAAATTGTATACATTTGTTCGGTTGATGGATTGTTAAACAAGAAAAAGTTTTCTCCAAGAGAATGGGAGAGCTTGCAAGAAATCGCGTTGAGAAAGTTGGAAGAACAAGACGCAATATTAGTTTTAAATGTAGATAATTATATAGGTGAACATTCTAAAGAGGAAATCGTAATATTTGAAACGAAATATAAAAAGCCAATATATTACCTAACCGAATTAAAGAGGAATTAGAGAACAATCGATAGCTTTTTAAAAAAATATATCTCAAATACTCAAAAATGGCAAGAAAATCATTAATTTTGTAATCCCATTTTTTTTTTAAGAACTTACTAACATTTAGATATAAGCTATTAATAGGAAAAATTACTCAAGGGTTTAAACGCAAAATGGAATTGTTCCAAGTTTTTTGGGACGAAGGGAAACATCTCTTTTTAGAATTTAAAAAGGACGAAAAGGAGAATCAAATTCTTCTTCCGGAAGAAATAAAGCGTTTAAACTTAAAATTTGATATATCGAAATCGTTAAGAAAAGAGGATCATTCTAATCAACCCCCATACTTAGTATCGATAAAAAAACTTTATTATTCTAATGAATGTCTTTGTTTTTCAATCGATTTAAACGAGATCTATGGTTATGATGATTTACAAATTAGAGTATTAAGATTAAATATATTTCTATATTCTGGCCAACGTTTTGAATATACATTTCAAGAAAAGTTTAATGTATCAGACATTTGGGTAAATGAAGACTGTTATACAGGATTTGAGCTAATTACTTTAGGAGTAAAAAGAAACCAACAAAATACTTTCACAAGAGAGAAATTCTATAAGACGGTTAAAACAGATCCTAACCAAAACAAACATGAAAGCACCGTTATTTATGAAAAGAATAGTATCAAAAGTATATCCGTTGATGAATCAATAGTCTCAATGATTAGGGAAAGTAACAACACTTTGAAAAGCATAGAACAACATCTAAAAAATTTAAATTTAACTCTTCAAAACGTATCACTGACAAATAATTCTTATACTTCAACACCTCGTCTTCCTAATAGAGATTCTGGTCCTGGGATCGAAAGGATAAAAGGATCATCAACTCCAAGTTTAATCCAAGGTCAAATATCCTCCGGAAAATTAATGGTAATCAAAGAAATGAAAACAATTTTTAGTCAGAATATTGATAAGAATTCAAACTTTAATATTAAAGATATTTTGAAGCCTTTAACTGAGGAAGAACTTACTGAGATGATGATAGATGATGAGATTTTAAAAGAAAAAGAGGAAGAAGCAATCAATAACCAAATAAAGAGATTTAAGAAAGAACAAGAGAAAGTAGTTAAATTTGAGAAATTGAAAAAACCGAAATAAAGAGATAATTTTTCAATTGAATAACGTTAACTGAGTAACAAATCTTTAATTAATTTCTAATATTGGATATCAAGAGCTAATATATTCAATAGAGGTTATTCAAAATTTTATTAAATTATATCATAGGTACAGCGGGAAGTGGCAAGAGTACTCTAACTGGGGAATTAAAAGAATATATTGTAAACAGGGATTCAAAAACTTCCGTCATTACAATGAATTTAGATCCTGGTGTAAAAACTATCCCGTATGTACCGGATATTGACATTAGAGATTATATTATTTTAGAAGAAGTAATGGAGAAATACGAATTAGGACCAAATGGGGGCATGATTTTAGCCTCGGATCTGATGGTCAATTATTTAGATGATTTAAAAGACGAAATTGATGAATATAACCCGGATTGGATAATTGTTGATACTGCAGGACAACTAGAATTATTTGCTTTTAGAGAAACTGGACCATTAATAGCTAGTGCTTTAGGATTTGGAGATGTCCAAAGAGCTGTTTGTTTTCTATTCGATTCAAATTTCGTTCTCAGACCTAATGGTTTTATATCAACCTTACTCTTAGCAGCTTCTGTTCAATTTCGATTTAGGAACATCTCACAATTAAATATATTATCTAAAGTTGACATTATTGATGAGGACCAAATTGAAATGGTTGTTAATTGGAGTCAAGACTTCAAAGCATTAGAAGATTCAACAAATGTAAGAGAAAAAGGATTGATTAGAGAATTATCTATGTTGCTTTCAGAAGTTTTTATCCAAATGGGGTCAACAAGCGAATTAGTTCCTTGTTCAGTCAAAGAAGATAATGGGTTAAATATGCTATTTGGGCACTTGCAAAGAGTTTTTGATTCTGATGAATCAAGTTATTATTGATTAAAATAAGATCTAAAAATAAATAAATTTAAAAGTTTATTGAAAGGGTATGAAGATTATCGGACCAATAGCAGGTGTTGGCTCAAGATTAAAACCTTTTACATTCAGTAAACCGAAAACTTTCTTAAGTATAGCAGGAAAAACAGTACTAGATCATATTCTTGAGAAATTCAGCAATACTTTTGATCATACTACTGAGTTGATCTTAATTGTGGGGCATAAAAAAAGACAAATTATTAACCATGTAGAAAACAATTATAAAGATAAGTTTAAACTCATATTTATTGAACAACTTCCGAGGGGATATTTAGATGGTGTACCATTTTTTGGTGGATTGGGTGAAGCTGTTTATTTATCAAATGTAAGATTCAAGCAGCATGATTTTAAAACTAAAGAACAAGACAAGAGAGAAGGGTCACTTATCTTTTTAGGAGATATGATTCCTGTTGATGAATATTCTTATATCATGTATCGATATTTCGAATCTGAATTAGATGGAATTATTACAGTAATGGAAGTCCCTAATGAAGATGCGAGTTCATACGGGATTGTAACTGTTGATAAGGATTCGATTATACAAAACCTTGTTGAAAAACCGAAAGATTTTATTTCAAATTTAGCGATTGCTGGCATCTATGCCTTTTCTAATTCGACAACTCTCGCTCTTTTTAAAATAATTAAAGGTTATCTAGATAAGAGTTCGGAAAATAAAAAAGAAATATATTTAACACAAAGTCTACAAGATCTCGTGAACCAAGGTTTTAAAATCGCTGCTGTTCAATTAAAAAACGGGATTCTTGATTTCGGTAGACCTTCTGAATTACTAAATGGGAATAGATATCTGCTGAAGCATAATTCCGTTAAAAGTGAAGATTTTCGAAAGTTTAACATAACAGTTGATCGCTCATTTATAAAAAATCCTGTTTTTATTGGTGAAAATACTGAAATTATAAATTCTGTCATCGGCCCCTTCGTATCTTTAGGAAAAAATTCAATAATCGAGAATTGCATCTTAGATAACAGTGTTGTTGAAGAAAGAGCGGATCTACAAGGTATCATCTCAAGTAACTCAATTATAGGATGTGATGTAAAGATTGAGAATATTAGTAAAGACAATTTAATTATTGGAGATAAAAGCAACACCTAATCAAATTCCTCATTAATAACTATTAAAGTTGAAACTATAAGATGGAAAAGTTCTGTATAATATAGTTAAATATTAATTTTAGAAAGATTAAAATAGTAATTAATAACTTCAAGATTTTGACTATATTAGAAATTTAATTCACACTTTTCTCATTATTAATTATGCCATATCACATTGCTTTTGATGTATCTCATAAACCGAGAGGTAGAATTGATGAGAATTTAACTGAACTTCGAGATCAGTTAAACTCGAATGAATTCGTTTGTTACAATTTTTTAGAAGTCCCAATAACAGAAGAATCCTTGACACCCTATGATATTTTAGTATTAGTTTGTCCTGATTTTTCAAGGATCTCTCCTAACGAAATTACTCATATAGTAAAATGGGTCAAAAATTCAGGTGGCGGGTTATTATTATTATCTCACGCAGGTGGTGATAAAGGACGTGGGAGTAATTTATCTGAAATTTCAGAGCAATTTGGCATAATGTTTGAAAATGATCAAGTCCTTGATGAGAATACAAATTTGGGATTAGAAAATATTCCTTTAATTTCTACATTTAACATCCCTCATCCCATCACGGCTAATATCGATACTTTATGTTATAGATCTGGATGTTCTCTTTCAATAGTAGGCAGTGGAGCATTTTCGATAGCAGATTCGAATGAAACGTCTGAACCTTTTTCCTGTCCACTAGTTTGTGTAACAGAAATAAACAATGGAAGAGTTTGTTGCATTGGAAGTTATGAAATGTTTAGAGATAACATTGGGGGAGGATTTCAGTGCTCTGATCATTCAAGTTTTACGATAAATATATTTAAGTGGCTAGTATCAGATTATCGTATGGGATTGAGATCCACAGACGATATTCCTATTCCTGTTTCTCAAGAAAAAATGATGATTTCTACAGAAGAGGTTCAACCGGAAATTTCAGATTCTGCCGCTCCAAGCGAAAAACGATCAATAAACATAGATTTTTCGATGAAAATTTCAAAAAAAAGTGAATTATTTGAATTATTAAAGATATTTCAGAACCAAATAAATACAATAAAAACAACTATCGATAAGTTAATAAAAACATCTGCAGAATCAGATGAGGATATTACTGAAATAACTCCTATGGAGATTTCTCAATCACCGCGTGATGATCTTGATATTCAAGTCAGTGAACCGGAACCTTCTAAACCACCAAAAATTAAGAGTAAAATTTTTGAAATAGGTGATACCGAACTCACATCTTTACCCCCAAAACCAGAAAGTCTGATAAAAGAGGAACCAGAGGAAATTAGTGATCCTGTCTTAAAACCTGTACCTAAATTGAAAACTAAAACTAAAACAAAAAAAGAATTAAAGGATGAACGAAAAGGATTAGAAACAAAATTAAGTTCTGTTGAGGATTTATTAGAATTTATTGGTAAAAAGCATTCGTCTGGCAAGATTGATGATGATGAATTCTCGAAAAGAACAAAGAAACTTCAAAACGATATTAAGAAAACAAAGAAAAAAATCAATGTTCTCGACAAACTTCTAGACTAATAATATAAACATTAATTAGTGCAATTTATGATTATTCTTTGGCTTAACAGGATGATCTTCTGGAATATAAGGTTGCGCGAAACGATTCACTATTTCGAAAAAATCCTTATCACTAACACCTTCAGTCATTTTCTTTAATTCTTCTTTGACTATAATAAACGATTTTCTTAGTTCTTCTTTAGATGTTGTTTCAGCCTTTTTCTTTACTTCAGAGACAATCTTTCTAATTACCTCCTCTGGAATGTCTAAATCTAACACTTTTATTTTATCATGTATCCAGTAAGTAATTGATTTTGTTCCTGAGAACTTCCCATAATAAAATTTTCTCCTCCGTCCAACCATATGAGGATTTATAGGCTCGTAAGTTAGTGGATGAGCTAAAATCGCAGCAATGTGAAGACCACTCTCATGTGAGAATGCATATTCTCCCACAATGGGTTTATATTGGGATAAAGGTTTTCCAAAATACCTTTCACATTCTTGACTTAGCTCTGGCATTCTAGTTAGATCAATTCCTGTTTTAATTCCTAACCTCTCAAGGATAGTAGCTACTTCATCTAATGCCGCATTTCCCGCTCGTTCACCGTATCCATTAATGCAGGTGTGCGGATATTGACATCCTTCTAAAACACCTGTTATAGTATTAGCTACAGCCAAGCCAAAATCATTGTGAGTGTGAATCCCTATCGGGGTTTTTATCTTTAAAGGATTAACTATTTCTTCTTTAATGCGTTTAATTAAGTAAGAAGTGGAATGTGGAGTCAAGACACCTACGGTATCTCCTAAAACAATACGTTCAGCGCCATACTCAATGGCAGTGCTAAAGATATTTTTTAAATGCTCAAAGTCACATCTAGTTCCATCTTCAGAGACCCAATTAACTTTAAATCCATTATCCTTGGCATACTGAATTGCAATTTTAAGTTTTTCTAACTGTTCCTCTTCGGTTTGCTTCAATGTTTTCCTAAAAATGGCTGAAATTGGCATAAAAATCACAATTTCTTTAAGATCCGTATCAATGCATGCATCAATATCATCCTTTCTGGGTCTAGCGATTCCTAAAATGGTGGAATTATTAAAATTCTCATTCACAATAGTTTTTACAATATTTTTTTCTGATTCTGATACTGCTGGAAATCCTACTGCGATTAATTTGACTCCAATCTCATCCATTAATTTAGCTAAATGAATCTTTTCCTCGAGAGTTAAATATACTGTTGGACTTTGTTCTCCATCACGCAATGTTTCATCCCAGATTTCAATTTCTTTGGGAAAATCATAATCTCTGAGAGAGATTTCATTATAATCAACAAGGAGCTCTCGAAGCTCCTCCTTTGAGAATTTATATGACATAGTTGAATCCTTTCAAATATTAATGATATTTAAAATTATAGAGACCAAATAAATTTCATTTATGAAAAAATTCATATCAAATCAGAGAAAAAAATTACGATTACCAAAATAAGAGATTATGTAAAAAAGATGAGGAGAATATTTATTTGATTACGTCTGTAATAAAACATGTTTCTACGATCTTAATACCTTTAATCTGAGAGATTTTTTCTTCAATAAGAGGATTAAACAACTCAATACTTCCTATTTCAACTTTCATAAAAAGTCCACAATCACCAGAAAGCCTCCAAACATCAGTGATTTCTTCGATTTCTAGCAACTCTTTTAAAATTCTTTTGATATCTTTAAAATCAGGCTCAGCTTTCACAGTTGCTCTAGTTCGAGGTTTATTATCAATAGAATAATCAATGGTAAATTTCTTAATTACTCCCTCATCTGTTAATTTTTTTACACGTCTTCTCACGGTTGCTTCAGTTTTCCCTACATTTTCAGAAATATCATTAAATGACATTCTACTATTTTCTTTTAATAATTCTAATATTCTTATATCAACAATATCCATAATAATGCAATTATGATTTAATTTTTTAATATTTCAATTATTCCTATTATAAAAATAATTTAACTTAATTATTAAATTTGATTGAATTATTTATTAAATTCGCCATATTTATTAAATATACAAACAAGAATGTCTAAAAAGTCATATTTTAATATATCAACTTATTAATAATGAATTGAATTGTGAAACATCCTTCTTATCTAAAAGTGAAAATTCATATACTAAAATTTGACTTTTTATTAGGATTTGACGGTTAATCCCCAGAAACAAATTAGTTATATTTGAGTTCAATTAAAAAAAAGTTCTTAGAGAAGATGTAAATTTCGATAAGGATCTACGAGAATAAAACAAAAAAATAAGATATAAAAAAAATAGTAGTTAATTTTACTATCTTCTTTTTGATAAGAATATTAAAATGACACTAACACATCCGAGAGCAAGAAAAATGACCGCACTAATTGTAAAACCTAAACTCACGGTATTTGCATAAGTATATACATCAGTTGGTAAATTCAACTTCTCTTTCAAATAAGGTAGAGAAAATTCTTCCCTAATTCGATCAATCCATGCTATTATTGCTTCCATCTGACTATCATCTAGTTCGTGGTAATCTTTTAAAGTTTGGTATACGCTTAAATCTCTTGTTGCCTGAAACCATAATCCATTTCCTTTTTGGTTAACAAGAGAAAATGAATTTTGTGTATTCCATAGTGTCTCTGAAGTTTCTTGATTAATGTTACTTTTAACTGGAATACCGAGTTCCCACCCTGTAATAGAATTTAGCCCAAAGGCGGGATCTAGATCAATACCATTAACAAAGAGGGAGCCATTAGTCCATTGACGATGGAATTCTAATCCTACTAAAGATTTCATGGTATATCCAGTTAATTCAGTTAAAATATTCGGAACAACATCTTCTTTAAATGAAGTAAATAACCAATTAAGGGTCATGTTTATCTGAGTCGAGTCTAAACTAAATAACGCGATTAATTCATTTTTTGCTACTAAATCTCCATTAAATGCATCAATCCATTTTAAAATACCATTAGTATCGATGAATGAAGATGAATTGTCAATATCAAAGAGAGCCCGTGCTGTTTCATAAGAAATATTAGATTGAATGGGTGAACCTACTTCAAAACCCTTAACTATACCACTAATATTGATTCCACCAGGTATAACGGTAGCATTTGCCCATTGTTCTAGAAATAATATTCCCGCATATTCACCAGTAGTTAATCTAATTCCGAGAGGTTGCTGAATAATAAAAACTATCGGAGTAAGAGTATTTTTTACCTTTACAATTAACCAATTATATAATTGATCAAATTGATCCTCTGTCAAATTATAGGTAGCATTTAACTGATCTTGAATAGTTAAGTTACCCCTTGCGGCTTGATACCATTTTAAAATGCCCGTATCATTTACAATCGCATTTGGATTCATTGGATCCCAAAGATTAACGGTTAAACTGTAAGTAATGTTAGTGGCGGTTGGAATTCCTGCTTCCAATCCGCTTTGGGAAATTGCTCCAATTATTGTCTCTAATAAGTACTCCTTGAGATATTGTCCGAAAGGAAAGAGTTGAGAAAGCCAAGTTGCATTATATGTCATCTCCATTAAAGATCTATTCGTACCTATATTCAATAACGCTGAATCATAGAAATCTAGCCAATTAAGTAAACCAAATCCGGAACTTATTGATGTGAATATTCCTGGATAATCTTTATATCCATCTAATAATCTTTCTTGAGCAGTAGCGGTGTAATTAAGACTGTCACTAGCATTAGAAATGTATTCTGAGACACCCCTTATACTAGTAGAATAATTGATTTGAAGTGTCTCATTGTTAAAAAATAAGTCCCTAGCAACTGTTTCATTATGGGTTGTAAGCAGTGAATCAATTTCAGCCCTTACTTCTAAAGCGGCACTTCTTGCTTTTAAGAGATCTCCAATTTCACTACTTAATTCATTAATTTGAATTCCTCCGGTAAAAATTGAGGCATTCGCCCATTGTTCGTAAAAGTCTATTGATGCTGCGGACTCTAAAGTTAATCCTTCTAAGGCTAGTTGAGATGGAATAATAATATCCATAATATGTTGAGTTATATATGTAGTAAGGTTGTTTAATTGATAATAGGTAGCATTATATTGTGATTGAATAGTAGCGTTCCCAGAAGTTTCTGCGTAATATATTAAATAATCCAAAACACCCTGACCTGGAAACTCATCTTCTAATATTCCTGGAACATCTTCGTTTCCATATAATATTCTTTGCTGAGCTATTGTACTGTAACTAAGGTTACTCAATCCTCCAGCACCAAATTCTGAAATACCCGCAATAGGTGTAATATTATCAGTAGTGAATGACCAATTTTTATCATTGAAGAATAGATCTTTAGATCTCGCGGTGGCATATACAGATGGAGTTATAGTATTATTCCACGTTTGGGGGACAACTGACGCCCATAAATAACTAGAAACATAAGTTGCTAAAGATGTGAGTTGGTTCCACGTTGAATCGTAAGAATTTTGCATAGTGATATTGTAAGTGTCGGGATCATTTGTTGCATTTTCATACAATTCCATAAATTCTAAAATTCCAGTACCATTTTCAACATCTTGAATTAAACCAGGATAACTAAGATATCCATCTAATAATCTTTCTTGAGCAGTGGCAGTAAAGTTAATTGAGCTAGAACTGCTTGTTGCATATTCAGACACTCCCATAATTGAAGTCCCATTAATTGAAGTATCATAATCAACTTGGAAAGTATAATTGTTGAAAAATAGGTCTCTAGCAAAAACAGGGGTAGTTGTATTTGAAGTTATAACTTGCCCTAAAGTATCATTAATGATCTGTGCGGATAATGGACCGTTGATACTAGCAAGGATATCTTCGTATACGTCTTCAAGACTATCACCTATTAGATCAGCTGTCATTGATCCATTAATTCTTTCCAGAAATAATGGCATTGTTAGATTTTTAAGATATACGAGAGAACTAGGAATAAATCTAACTTCAACTATCTCATCTTTTATATTTCTGGTTTCCTGATTTTTGATCACGGGTAAAACTTCTGTTATTCCTAAGCCAAGATATTGGGCTTCTATTTCTGATATGGCTTCTTCTTGAATGTGCAAAATAGTACTCGGTATATTTTCTCCTATTTGATCTGTAATAAATCCACTTGCGATAAAACCCGTTGGTAGTAAGCCAATACCAATTGCTAACAATATAACAGAAATATTTATTTTAGATTTATTTAACATAATAAATATTTTGTAGTGTATAATATAAAATTTATCAATTAAAAAGCAATTGATCTGTTTATTTCAATTCTTAAATTGAGAAAGTTAGAATAGCCACAAACTAATCTAGACTAAATTTTGGTTATATTGTTCAATAAAAGTACATCAAATCTGATATTAAAAATTCTCTTAAAATAAAAAAAAAACTTTTTTATAGAGTTTATATTAACATGCTTAATATGGAAAAACAAACAATTATTAAATTGGCAATTCCATTCATATTTTTAGCAAGTATTTATTCTGGTATATTCTATAATTTTGTATTTTGGTTTAATTCTAGTAGCTTTAATACATACTGGTCATTTTTTATTACTTCCTCGACATTCATAGACACAATAACGATTACATTTATCGCGTTTACAATAGTTCTTTTAGTCTCAATAAACATGATGGATAAAATAAGCTATAAACCAATCCTTATATTTTGCTTTATCTTAATTGGATTTTGTTGCATCTACATAAGTTTAACAATTATGGTAGAGTGGCTTTTTCTTTTCTACTTTCTTATGGGTTTATCTATTGCATATCTTACCCCTTGTCTAATAAAACTAACAACTGAAAAAATAAAAACTGAGAACACGAAAGAAAAGTTTAAAAACTCATTCGCTATAATTGTATTAATCTGGTTATTCGTTTCAGCTATGTTGTTTTTGGGTCTTGGCACTTATTATCCATCATCTTCATGGAGGCTTTTTTATTTGGTTACGGGAATAATAAATATCGCATCATCACCTCTAATTAACTTCCTTTAAATTTTCTTAAATTACCCAGTATTAGCTAAAATACAAGAATTTATGGAGATATAATATACTAAATAGAGGTATTTTTAGCTTTCTTCATTTTTTGATATAATACAGATTACTTTTATCAAATATCGAATAGAATCCTATTATTTGATATATTCAATGTTTGAAAAATCCCTTTTTAATTCCCTTAAGTCATCAATCTAGAAATTATAAATGTTGATAGAAAAGTCCATTAAATGTAAAAAGTAAATACTGATTAGTTTTAAAAGAAATCCTAGTAATAATAATATTATTAGAGAGTAATAAATTCTTTAATTAATACTCATGGGGAAAGAAGCAAATTAATGTCAAAAGAAATACCAGATAATGTTAAGGATTCTTTACGGTCAATAGGGCTTACTGATTATGAGATATCTATTTATCTTACCCTTATAAGTAAGGGTCCTATGGACGCTAGAGAACTTTCCGAAGCATCAGGGGTCCCATATTCAAGAATTTACAATATTTTAACTCAGCTTGATAAAGAAAAAATGTGGATTATCAAGGAGGAGGAAAGTCGACCTAGCAGGTATTTCGCCAAATCACCGGATGAGGCTCTTGTAATTGCTAAAAAGCAATACAATGATAGTTTTAATGAATACTCAAATAGAATTATCCATACACTTAGCCCGATTTATCAATCTCATGATACTCCTATAAAAATTGCTTTGTATATTCATAGAGGAAGAGATGTTTGCATTAATAAAGCATTATCATTAATTGATATCGCAAAAAATTCAATTTATCTGGTATCTACCAAATTAGACTTTCTGGAAGCATTTTATGATGATATAAAAAAAGCAAGAGCTCGAGGAGTCATAGATTTGAGACTACTTGTCGAAGCAAAAGCTTTAGATGATGACAATTTTAAACCAATACTCAAAAAATATGATTCTCTATGTGAAATCAAATGGAGAGACCAAATTTTTGGGAGTGCTATTATTGTGGATGAAGGAGAAGATGCATTTATCATACTTTCTGAGAGCTTCTTCCCCGAGAAAATGTCATATTTCGGAGTAGCGACTGATCATGTAGCTTTTGGACCGGCATCCTTATATTACTATGATTATCTTTACCAATCTGCTAGCGTAGCAAAATTGGATTAATTCAAACTAGATATTAAGAGATTATCCATTTCTGATTCTTTTAGTTGGATAAAAATATAAATAGATAGCCAATAGGATTTACCATTTTATGCTTATTGCTTTTTCAGGGCACACTTCAACACACTTAAAACAACGTGTACAAAGTGAACCCCATTGAGGTTTTATCCTCCACCGTTGCGGATCATAAGGATCTTTAAAATCTAAATCTAATGCAGAATGCATCATAAAAACTGCGGGATCGCAAACTTTAAGACATTTACAGCAATCTCTAGGATCTACCTTTCCATCTTCACCACAAATCGAATAATCAATTCGAATTTTGGTCCTTTTTTGCTTTAATGGTTTTTTCAATTTTATTGTTTTCAATTTACTTCCCATAACAACACCTTTCTAATATTCTCCGTTATATCCAGGGAATTCTTCCCTAGGAATTAATGTCAACGCATCGTTTTTACAAGCATGTCGGCACACTCCACAACCAACACATTTATCATGATTAATAATTACTCTTTTCATTGATGGGATGTATCTTAAAGCCCCAAGTTGGCACATAGAAACACAAGACTTACATCCCTGACAGTTGTCTTGGTTTAAATTGATTATATACTCAGCCTTATACATAATATTTAGATCAAAACTATTTCTGAGAGTAAACGCTCCACATTCCGGATTTTCACATGAACAAATCGCACAAATATATGGTACTGGTTGAAACCATACAGAGGCTATATATCCTTTCTTATTATTTTCTTCGAGCCTTTTCACTGCGGTTTCACGATCTAGTCTTACAGTTCTATCTTTTGGTATAAATCGAGGGAGTTTTTCAATAACCTCCGACAAAGCTCCAAAATTGATACAAACTGCTTCTTTCTCCCCCCTTCTTTGCCAACGACACATACAATAATTAGCAATTATTGGTTCCGCAGCTAATTCAGAAAGAATAATTTTTCCATCTTCAAGAGGTATGACTTGCCCAAAATGACCGTCTGCACGAATTCCCTTCCTGTTTTTCTTTTGACTGTGAATCATCCCCTCTGCCATATTGCGAATTACCCTACCTATTATGGGCATTTTCAATTTATAACCTAAATCTGTTGAAGAAAATCCCATGATCTTCCTAATATATACTTGTTCGTAATTCATCCATTGTTCGCTTAAGTAATCTTTTAGATTCATCTCATCAGCAAGCTGATCAGAATAATTTTTTGCATTCATATACCATTTCTCACCGTTGGTTCCGTGAGAAAAGCACCATTTACACATTTCTAATATCCCCTAATTTTAGCTTTATTTCTATTAATATAATATAGATTAAATACTAAATAACTTAAAACTTTTAATTTCTAGTTGAAACCTAAATATACATGAATTTAAGACTTATTACAGCTTTTAAAACAATTTAATAAAAAGAGAAAAGATTTAATTTATTCATTTTAAAAACGTTCTCTTCCCAAGATAAATGAAAAGCTCCGCTAATTCGTAGAGTGTTAATGGCATTACTAAGTTTGCCATATCAGTACGAAGTTCTTCTTTATCTCTACCAGAAACGATTAGAGTCCTTATATCTTCTACATAGTCATCCATGTTTAAAAATAATATTTCTATTTTATCAACACCTGTGAGTTCCTCAATGTCTTTATCTAAATGTTTTTCTACATTATTAAGTAACCCTAATTTCAATTTGGGGCTAAGATCATGCTTGACTATAAGCCTATTCATCTCTTCGATAATGATATTCAAACTTAAGTTCCAATCTGCATTTTCCTTATATTTTGGTATTAGAATATCACTAATAATTATTTCAAAAAGCGTAGTTGGTGCCTTTTCATCAAATTCTACTTCTATGCCCGTACTTAATTTTACCTTCATAAGATCTTCACTCATACCCAATCTCACCTTTAATCGTAAATAATGATAATCCTTAATAATTAATGGATTAAGATTTAATAAATATATTTACTCATCAAAATATTGAATAAGTCTGCAAAAGAATTAGAACCTTTAACAAAATGAGGAAATGAAATATTAACTACATTATGAGGAATTATATAAGAAAAAGCAAAAAATCGGAAACCATGAATCTAAAAAATTAAAAAGAGGAGACGTAATTTATCTAATAACAGGGTTAAGGGTTGAGGTATTTAGCCGATTACTCGACTTTAGGTATAAGAATATATTGTCGTTCATGGTCTTCCGATCTTTTATTATAACAATATATGTTGGATTATAATAATATAAAAAGATTTCCTATTTTTTCCTATGACAAAATAGAAAATAGATATCCAAGAATCTGACCGTTGAAAAGTTAAAATTTGGGAATTTCGGGTAAAATTACTATTTCTCTAACATAGATATTAATGGTTTCAATAGAGATTTTAAGTTTTCTAGCTCAGTATCAATTAAATCAATCCCGCTAAAAAAGGAAAGATCCTCATATTGAAGTTCCGAAGCCATATCTGTGAGATTCAAAATCAATTGAAACTTCTCAACTAACACTTTATTAACATCGTCTTTTCCGGTTAAGATTTATTTAAATTAGGGAGAAATTTCTCATTAGACATCTCAATAAGCGAATTTGTATAATCAATTATCTTCTTCGCGATTTCTGGGTTTCTAAGCATTTGGACTTCTACTTTTTCACCCCTGTCCCATAACAAATATGGTGTATCTTCATAGGGCACTTTTTCTTTAACTTCTTTTATCCAGCTATCTGGTAATTCATTAGGTAAATCCACATCAAGCATTTTTGCTAGAAATATAGACCAAGCTCTAGGTGCAACCGTCATCAAATAACCTCCTCCACCTAAAGCAACCCATTTATTCTGACAATATTCACGGGCACATGTTTTCAGAGTCTGGGCTATGTCTCTATAGACAGATAATGAAAGGCCCATCTGGGTTAAAGGATCACCAAAATAAGTATCTACTCCTAGCTGTGTTATTAAAATATCTGGTTTATATGTTTCTAATATTTTAGGTACTGTTCTTCTGAATAGTTTTATGAACGTCTTATTATTTGTTTCTGGTACTAAAGGAAAATTAATCGAATAACCCTTACCTTCTCCTTCCCCAATTTCGTTAATAAATCCTGTCCCTGGAAAAAGAAATCTTCCATCTTCATGATAGGATATTGTTAACACATTTGGATCATCGTAGAATAACCATTGAACCCCATCACCATGGTGACAATCAATATCAACATAGGCTATTTTCATGTCTTCTTTTAGAGTCTTCAAGTGATGGATTGCTACAGCAATATCGTTAAAGATACAAAATCCTGAAGCTTTTTCTTTACCCGCATGGTGAAGTCCTCCCGCGATGTTAAAAGCCACTTTAAAATCTTCATCTCTCCAAACTTTATCAGCTGCAATAATGCTTCCGCCTGATACTAAGGCTGCTGCTTCATACATGCCTTTAAAAATGGGATTATCTCCCGGTCCTAACCCATAGGTGTAAGGAGGAATTGTTTTATCATTCGGATCTCGACTTAATGTTTGAACAACCTTGATATATTTTGGTGAATGAACTCGTTCCAGCTCTTCTCTTGTCGCTAGACGAGGTTTTAAAAGCTCGGTTCTCTCATTTTCCAATAATTTTAATTTTTCCATTAGGCTATATGTTAATTTAAGCCTTAGGGGTCTAAAAGGATGATCTGTCCCAAAATTATATTTCTGATAATCTTCAGAGTAAATTATCCCAACTTTATCCACCATGATAGTTATTTAAATCTAAATTCCTATTAATTTTTTTTAAATATATTTTATAACTTAAATTCCATAAGATCCCACATATTTGATAAAACCCAGAAAAAAGTAGTATTATATAATAGAACTTATATTATCAAAATATCATATGGAAAAATAAATATTTTTGTATAGAATTCATATAAAATTAATTTCTAGCTTTTCAACATGAGTGTTACCTTTCGAAAATTTATTACTCGGGTAGGTCAAAATTCAGAATTTAAACCACTGAAGAATCAATTATTAAATTATTTAAAGAAAGAAAGTGAAAATAAGTACAAAAATTATCCGAGATTATTAGAGCTCATGAGAGGTTATTGGCCAAAATATAAAGATCGGTCTCGTATATCCCATCTCTTAAAAGATCATCATGAGGAAATCTTTTCTTATTATTTGAATTCATTCTTTCACTTTCGAAAACGAGGACTTTCTTATGAAGATCCAGAAGCACCTACTCCCGTTGATTTTAAGCTGGTTTTTAAATATCACTATAATTCAAATGAGATCGGTGTAGTTGAAGATGTCATGAAAGAATTAAATATTCAAGGGACCACCGAATCAATTCTTAAACGAATTTTTATCTTTGCTATAAGTTCGTTTGCCTATTTGGTAGAACCAATTTTTGGAAGACCTTTTGCGTTTCAATTTTTCGATATTTCGTTAAATCCTCTTCCCAATGATGAATGTGAAGTTGTCGCAATAATATCAGGAAGAGAGCAATAATAGCCTCGGTCTATTGAGTTTAAAATATTCAGAATTCTATTTTTCCTTAGTTAAAAATGACCCTAAATCCATAAGATCATCACCATGTTTGACTTGGATTTTACTTCTTATTCCCTTCACTTTACGTTCTAAATGAATTACAATATCGAGAGGGATTTTTCTTGGAACGCCACCTTGTTGTCGAATAATCGCAATTAAATAATCTATATTTTGTATAACGTCGGCACTGATTAACTCATTATAAATAGCTTGGTAGACATTGGGATCCTTCATCTTTATATTACTCAGATAGTCATACGCTTCTGGAGCTAATACAACTTTTAAGACAAATTCAAGTTTATCCGAAATTGAAACGATTCTCTCTTTGGCGGCTTCTTGTTGCTTTTTAGCTTCCATAATAGCCTTCATTTTCCTCATACGGATTTTGTCTAACTCGTGCTTTTCAAGGTCTTTATTATTTTCACTCATTTTCTTTTTATTCTCGCTAATTTTATTCCTTATGAGATTCTTATTATTATAGAGATTACAATTTAGCAATAAAATGTAAAATTAATCCACTAAGGTTGATTAATGATTACCAAAATAATAAGTTTTTGAAGAAATAATTTGAGACTCTCTTAAATTTAAGAATTCAATAGATAATTTATAATAATGGTCCCTCCCCCCGGAATCTCGCTGGATCCGAATCAAATCCTTATTTCGAGCCGGGGACCGCTCGGTTTCGGCTGACGTAACCTCATTAGCTATAAGCTTTAGTACGCGATATTATCTACAGCCGAGCACTCTGCCACTGAGTTAGGGAGGGGATGTATTCTAAAAATAAATAGTATTGTAATTAATATATTTTTTATGTTTTTCTACTAATTTAAAATGAATAATACCAAAGAACTATTCATATTTATTTTTGTACCCACAAAATTCCATCTTTTGTTAAAGAAAACTATTAAATTTGTTGACTTTATTAGATTATAAACCTATAAATTTCCCAATAAAAAATACTAAAATTCTTTTGATGTGAAAAATTTTAATATTATAATAAATAGTTTTATCAAATTAGACTAGTATAACTAATTCGATTTTAAAGGCTAAATTTTATCAAAAGGTGAGAACCATCAGAGAAGAAACAGATTATACTGAATCGATCGAGGCCTACAAAAACGATCCCTTTATTATTTTAGAACCATGGGGTAGGAGTATTGATCATTTACGCCTAACAATCATAGGTAAAAAAGGAACTCCCTACGCAGAAGGAAAATTCGTTTTTGAAATTAAGTTTCCCGATAATTACCCATTTGCTCCTCCCTATGCTTATGCTGTCACATTAATGTGGCACCCAAATATAGATTCCTCAATTCCTCCTGGTAAACTTAATATATGCTTGGATTTAATTAATCCAGATCTAGTTGGAAAGGTAGATGCAAGTACCGGAGCGTCAGGGTGGACTCCGAGTAAAACATTAACAAATATCATAGAAGCTTTAAAAGGTATGATGCATTACGAAGCTCCCTTCTTTAATCCTGGAGATCCATTAAATCATGAAGCAGGGGAACAGTATTTTCGAGCTTTAAAAAAGTTCGAGGGCAAAGCAAAAGCCTGGACAGATAAATATGCCCGTGATTGAGGTTTTTTAATTATTTTTTATATTCTATTTTTATTTTTAAGATAATAACAAATGTGTTATTCTGTTTAAAACGTTAAAGGAAAAAAGAAAAATCTTAATTTAAGATTAGTTTCTACATTATTTTTAAGTGCTATTTCTTTGATATTTGATCACCTAGAAAATGAAATAAAGTAAGTAAAAAAATCCAAGTAAATTCTAAAAGTGTTGTCTTTTGTGGGGATTTCAATTTACTTGTCACTATTACTTTTCTATGTTGATTTGCAGAGACTTCTTGTAGCTGTTTATTATCATTAAACTTAAAAAAAAGAAAAAAAAATTTAGGAGAGTTAATTTTTCAAAATAGGCCGCCTAATAAACCGGCTAATAGAGTCAAGAGTATAATTGGAAAAAGAACCCATAATATTAACGTAATAATTCCAAGTATCAGTCCTCCAGCGCCTAAACCTTTTGAATCATCTACAATAATCCCAATTAAACCAAAAACTATTGCCACGATCGCTAAGATAAGAGGTAATAAGGGGTAGAAAAACCAAAAATTATAAAAATTCGAAAATAAATACTACATAAAGGCAATTACAACATTATATTTCTTAATTTCTGATTCTGCTAAGGCTTTTCCAAGTGGGCTTAAAGTTACAATATCATTGCTTTTGATTTTTAGAGACGTTAATTTGATATTAGGGTCTTTTAATGAAGGCATATATGGATTCCAATAGATTTCCTTAGTCATTGGATTTGTAATCATCCATAGTTCAGGATCTAATTCGTGTTCTGAAATTTCCATTGCCTTAAAAATATAACCAACATCGGCATCAAATGGTACTACAATTTGAACGTTTTCTTCACCTTCAATTTCACCACATGCTAGACAATCATCACTTTTTAAAATATGGAGATGATCAAATTGTCCATAGATCCCATTATAATTAACATATGGTGGTTCCATTGGTTCTCCAATGTTTCTCCCATTTACTCTGAATAAAAGTTTAAGAGCTTCCTGAGATTCGATACTAGAGATAATTGAGCTAACTGTTTGGATTGCAGCAATTTTATTTCCCAGAATATTCTCCATTTCTTCAAATTTATAATCAGGCCCGAATGATTCTTTGATATTTGCCTTCCAATCTTCTATTTCTTTTTCAGTAAGAGATTTTCTTTCTTCTTCTGCAACATTCTCATCAAATACTCTTTTTCTTAATTTTTCTAATTCTCCTTGAGCAATTTCTTGTAATTTGAGAACTTCATCATTTAAATTAAGATCTGGTTTATGTCCATACTTTTTTTCGAATTCTACTTCCGCTTTTATTACACAATGATTTCTATTACGAGGTAATCCTTTTAGAGTGCACGCAGCAACTAATTTATCATCAGCAGGAGGAATTGGGACTAAACATCTATAACAAGGTGTTTGATCTAATATCTCAGGAGCGTATTTCCAATCAAATACCATTTCAGTTTCTTTCCTAAACTTTTTAATAACAGGATTTATTTTTTCTTCTTTGATTCGTTCAATTTCTTCTTCTAATTCCTCTATTCTTACTTGTGCTTTAAAATATTCGGGGTATTCTGTTTCTGTTATGTCCCATAATCTTGCTTCAACTAAATAATCAATTTCCCTCTCCCTATTTTTGTATTTTATCCCAGAACCTTCAGGAATTACAATTTGAACATGACCTTCAAATCCTACAGTTCCACCTTCTACCATTGGTTTTTTCATTCTAAGACAGATTTTGTTTAAATCTAATCGTGCATTGAAGTTATCTAAAGCAGCAACAACCACATCTGATTCTTCGTAAATAGACATTGGTAATTTTTGAAGTTTTTCAAAATAGAAATCAATATTTACATATGGATTCATTTCTTTTAATCGTTCAGCCGCAACTTCTGCTTTAGGTCGTCCTTCATCTCCCGGTCTAAAGAGCATTTGACGTGATAAATTAGAAGTCTCAATGGTGTCTAAATCAACCAAAACGAGCTTACCAATTCCCATCAGTGTGAAATCTTTAGCAATTTCGCATCCCAAAGCACCTACTCCTATAATCATAATACATCCATTTGAGATAACTTCTTGATCCCACCCATCGATGAGTTGTTGCCTTGCATACATTCGCGATTTAACAATATCTTCTATTTTTTCTGTCATTCAACAATCCTCATTTTTACTAGATATACTATAATAATTTAATTTTCAGAAATTTAAACTCTTTTAGTTGATAATTTAGAGTATAAGGATGTAAAAATATTTAATGCTAATTTAAAACTAATAACTACATCTTTCTTTAATTATTCTGGGTTTTTTAAATCTTATCTCTTATTGGGAGGTAAAGATCAAAAATCCATTTATTTTGCATTTGTTCAAGTGGGTTGATTAATTGTTCTAGACTCGGTGCATTATCTTCATCAAACTCAAACTCCGAGCTTTGAAGCCAATCATTAAACAAATACATCCAAGTTGGGTATATGTTCTCAACACCTTGACATCTTGCCACAGCATACAAACCCCCTGTGATTTCTTTTATCTTGATTTCACCTTCAGACTCAACATCGGCACCAACGCTGATTAAACATTCGTATCCATATTCACCTTGTGGATCCCCTGGATTAGAAGGTGGAGGGTTATTAAATCCAAAGTGGTAATGCTTGGCGGGATTAGAATAGAATCCCTTGGAGTCACCCCAAGTACGTAATGTATTCATAGCATCCTCTTCAGGAGTCATGCTAATTGCACGATAATACGCAACTCGCATAGGCTCAAGTTTCACTATTCGTATTATAATATCTTTCATTCTAATCAAATAATATGTTTTATTAAGATTTAAGGAGATATCACTCCCTACTTAATGATTTGCTTTTGGAAGAAGTGTGTTATTTCTTTTTATTTTTCCCAGCATCTTTAATCATTCTTTTCAGGCTATCTACTTCCTCCCTTTCTTTCGCCTTTTGCAATTTCTCTTCAAATTTGACCTTTTCTTTTTCGCTTTTGTCTATTTCTTGGACAAGTTCTTCTTTAATTTTAATTAATTCTCCTACTTTCCCACGAAAATCTTTTGCTTCCTCTTTAATCTTTATTTTTTCTTCTTCTTCTGTTACCTTTTGCTTCTCTCTCCTCTCTTCAATTAACTTCATGATTTCATCAGCGGATTGACGAACTTCACCAATATTTTCTTTCAATTTTTGCTCTTCAATTTTTAATTTATCTTCTTCTCTCTCTCTTTGTTTTTCCAATTGTTCTTGAATAGTATTGATTCTTGATTCCTCGGTTTTTACTCTATCTTCTAAGATTTTCATATTATTGATTTCTGTTTCTATGTATTTTATTTCTTCAAGCCATCCTATTTCTTTAAATTTTAAGATCGCTTCGTTAAAGTTCTTACCCGCTTTTTCAAAATCATGATATGCAACCCATTTTTTTCCTTCATCAATTAACCTTAGGCCTTCATTTTTTATTTCATCTGAACGTCTTTTACTTAAAATTAATTCTCTATATTGTCTTTCCTGATCTATTTTTAGCTTTTCTTGTTCTAATCTTCTTATTCTGACTTCCTCTTGGAACATTTCATATTCTTTTTGTCTTTGTATTTGAGTTTCTTCTTCTAATCGCCTTTTTTCATAATATTTAGTATGTTCTTGTTGTAGATCTCTGATTAAAGCATTTAAATTATTTATTTCCGGTTCCCAACCAATATTTTCTGCTAAAATATTTCTTGCTAGAATATACAAAGAAATGGCTTTTTCATAATCAGGAATTGCTTGTTTTAAATAATTCCCTGCCTCCTCTAAAAATGAATAAGCTGATTCTCTTATACTCATCTGTTCTTGTATAACTCTTTCTCTTTCTTGAATGGCTAATTGTTGAGCTTTTTTCTTTTCTCTTTCTTGTCTTTGTCTTTCTTCAACAATTAATTGTAAATCTTTTTCTTCCTGTATATCTTCCAATTCTCTCTGAAACTTTAGTTCTTCCATCGTTTCTTTTTCTTTCATTATTTGTTTTATTTTTGTAACCATGCTATTAATGGTATCCGTTGGATAATGGATTTCATTTAATAAGAATTCCGCTTTTCTATAGGTTTCAATTGCTTTTTCATATTGGGATTGTTGTAGGAAAGCTTCAGCATTATCTAAAATTTTAAATGCTTCCTGTTTTGTTTGTTCCATCGCTAACTTTCTTTGTTCTAATTCTTTTATTTGTATTTGTTTAGTTTTTAGTCGTTCTCTTTCTATATTCGCCACGTCTGTAACTTTCTGCTGGAATTTCCATTCATCTTTTTCCTTTTGTAGTTTTATTTCTAAGTCTCTTTGTTTTTGTAAGTTAGATTCATTTTTTCTTTCTTGAACCTTTTGAATCATTTCTCTAACAGCATCAGTTGGGAATCTAATTTCGTTAAGAATTATTTCTGCTGAATAATAATTATCTAAAGCTTTCTCATATTGAGCTTGATTTAAGTAAATTTCAGCCCCCTCGAGAAGATCAAAAGCTTCATTTCTTCTTCTCTCGTTATATTGACGTTTCTCCCTCTGTTTTTCGAGTTCATCTTGTTTAGCTTTTGTCTTCAACTCACTAATTTTTATATCTTCCCGGATTTTTTGCTGAAACATCCGTTCTTCGCGTCCTTTTTGAAGTAAAATTTCCATATGTTTTTGCTTTCTTAAAATATTTTCTTTAATCTTATCTTGAACTTTATAAATCATTTCTTTAACTGCTTCTGTAGGAAACCTTATTTCACTTAACATTAATTCTGCTTGGCGATATTTATCAATCGCTACTTCATATTGTCCTTCATTTAAATTCTTTTCAGCATCCTCCATCAAGCTAAATGCCTTTATTTTTTGTTGTTCTAAAAGTTTCTTCAAATCTTCACGTTTTTGAATTTCAATTTGTCGCTTTTGTAATCTTATTTTTTCCCGTTGACCATAACCAATAATTTTTGTTTGGAATTCCTCCTCTTCCTTTTGCTTTTCAGTTAACTTCTTTTGTTCTAAATCTTTCTTCTTTTCTATCTCTCTTTTTCGAGTTTTGATCATATCTATAGTTGCATATAATAATTTCAAATATTCGCTGGTCCACCCAATATCGGTTAAAATTGTTATAGCATCATTGTATTTAGTCAAAGCGTCATTAAAATTATTTTCTTTGAGTAATCTTTCGCCATCTTCAATTAAATTAAATGCGTCTCCTTGTTTAATTAAGCTCTGAGTAGATGTAAGATTCTTTCTTTCTCTAAATTCTACTTCCTTTATTGCCATTTCTCTTTCTCGTTGTTTTTGCTGACGGATTTTTTCTAAGAAATTATATTGAGCATTTTCACCTTCTATTGCTTTTTCTAATGATTTCTGTTTTAATAAATCGTTTTCCTTTTTCCTGTTTTGAATATCTAAAATTGTTTCATGAATGAGAGGGATTTCATCACTCCATTGGATTTGAGCAAAAATATTTGCTACCTCATAATAAATTTCTAGTGCTTTATCATACTCCCCCTGTGAAAGATAAACTTGAGCTTCGTCTAATAATTTAAAAGCAGATTCTTTTCGATCCTCACGATAAACAAGTTCTTTCTCTCGATTTCTTAGAACAATTTCTTTATGTTTTAATTCTTCTTGCTGGATCTTTGTTTCTTTTGCAATTTGTTCCTGAAAAACCTTTTCTAGTTGCTCTTGTTCTAAAACTTCCGTTAACTCTTTTTGCTTTTTTAATTCGGCTTCCCGCTTCCTCTCTTCAATTACATTAATGGAGATTTTAATTAACTTTATTTCATCGGTCCAATTAATTTCTTCGAAAATTTTTGCAGCATCAAGATATAACTTTTTTGCATCATCAAAATTTCCTTTTCCCAAATGAGATTGTGCTGTTTCTAATATATTAAAAGCTTTTTCTTTCATCTGTTCTGTTATTAACTTAAGGTCTTCTTGTTTTTTCAGTTTTTCTTGCTTTTCAATCATTTTAAGCTGTTCTAATCTAACTTTTTCAACAATTTTCTGTTGAAATATCAAATCCTCTTGTTCTTTTCTAATAGCAAGTTCACTTTGCGCAACCTTGTTTAGCTCTTCGGTTCTCCTTTTCTCCTGAATTTTCTGAATCATTTCTTGAATAATTTCCGTTGGAAAACCAATTTCATTTAGTATCAATCCCGCTTGTCTATATTTTTCGATTGATTGGCCATATTGACTTTGGTTCAATAAATTCTCCGCATCATTCATAATTTCAAATGCTTCTGATTTACGAGATTCGATGTTAGATAATGTAATTTCTCGCTTTTGAAGTATAATCTCTTTTGATTTAATTTTTTCTTGCTCTTTTTTTAAGTAACCCGCAATTTTTGCTTGAAATTGTTCCTCTTCGTTTTGATGTTTTAAAGCTATTTCAAATTCAGTTTTGCTAGCTTTTTCTTTCTCTAATTTTTTCTCTTGTAAGGTGTTAATCGTATCATTTAAGATTTTTAAGTAGTGTGTTCCCCACCCAATATTTTTTAATAATTCTATAGCTTCATGATAATTTTTTATAGATTCATCGTAGTTTTCTTCCTTAACTAATACTTCTCCTGCTTCTATCAATTTGAAGGCTGTTTCTTGTTGAGCCAAATTCTTAGCAGAAATAATATTCTCCCGTTCTAAGTGTTCAGATTCCTTTAAAGCAGCTTGACTTTCTCTTTCTCTCTGATACTTAATCCGTTCAACAAAAGCTCTTTCTGAAGTCTCTTTCTGAATAGCTCTTTGTAACTGTTTTTGTTTAAATAACATACTTTCTTTCCTTTTAAGCTCAATATCCTGTATTGCTTGATTTAACAATGGAATCTCATCTACCCATTGAATTTGAGCAAATATAGTTGTTACCTTATGATAAATTTCAAGTACTTCATCATAATTACCTTGGGAAACTAATTTTTGAGCATTTTCTAGCAAATTAAATGCTTCATTTTTTCTTTCTTCACGATATGTAAGTTCTTTTTCTCTTTCTCTAAGTATAACCTCTTTTTGTTTTAACCTTTCTTGGCGTGATTTTAATTCTTTCGTTAGTTGCTCTTGAAATGCTTTTTCTTGCTTATTCCTTTCTAAATCTGCTTGCAGTTTGATCTGTTTTTCTAATTCTATTTCCCGTTTTTTATTTTCAATTTCAATTATTGAATTTTGAATTATGCTAATTTCATCTCGCCACTGAGCATCAGCGAAGAAGTTAATAGAATATTGCAAAATTTCGATTGCTTCATCATAATTTCCTTTAGATGCTTCATCTTTTGCTTGTTCAAGTAATTTAAATCCAGCTTTCCTCCTCTCTTCACGATATTCTAATTCTTCTGCATGTTCTTGTATTTCTATCTCTCTTTTCTTTATTTTTTCACGTTCTTGTTGTAAATATTTAGCAATTTGTTTTTGGAAAGCTTCATCTTCCTTCTGTATTTCAAGCGCGTCCTTTACCTTTTTTTGTTCAACTAATTTCTGGTTCTTTCGTAATTCTTCAACCTCTAAAATTGAATTTTCAATCAATGAGATTTCATCCTTCCACTGAATCTCTGCAAAAATGTTACCTGCATTTTGATAAGCTATTATGGCATTCTCATACTCTCCTTCTTTAATAAAATTAATTGCAGAATCTAAAAATTGAAAAGCATCATTTTTACGTTGTTCGAAAAATATAAATTCTTTTTCCTTATCCTTTAATGTAATCTCTTTTTGTTTTATACGCTCACGTTCTTTTTTTAACTGGTTGACAATTTGACTTTGAAATTCAAGCTCTGCATGTTCTCGTTTTTCTAATTTCTGCTGAACTTCATATTGTTTCTTAAATTGCGAATTTTTCATTTTTTGAACATTCGTAATTGTATTGTTGATATTTGAAATATAGGTTTCCCATCCAAGTCCCATTTGCTCAATCAACTTTAAAGCTTTTTGGTATTCAATAATAGCTTCATCGTACTTTCTCTCTTGTAAGATCGTATCGGCATTGCTAAGAATATTAAAAAATATTTTTTCTCTTTTGGTCTCCTCACTTCTTTTTTCTTCATACTGTCTTTTTCTTGAATCAATTTCTTTTGCGGATAGCAGCATCTGTTCTCTTTGTTTTTTATAAATAGATTCTTGAAGAATTGTTAAATCATTTTGCCTTTTTTGTTGTAAATTCTCTGCCTTTCTTTCTCTTTCCTGTTTTCCTATTATCCCTTTTATTAAATTAAAGATGGGTTGGATATATGAATCCCAATCTATGGATTGAAACAATTCTATGGCTTCTTCAAATTTTTGAATTGCTGAATCATAATTCTTCTCCCTTTCAAATCTTTTACCAATATCAATTAAATTAAAAGCGTTTCTTTGGATAAGTTCTTCTTTTGCTTTCCTTTCTTCTAATTCAAGTAGTTTTTCCTTCTTTAATTCTGCTTCTAGATTTTCAGGTTTTTCCGCTATTAGTTTTCCTGATACGTCCATTTCCGTTGTTTTCAGTTGAGATTGGAAAGATTCAAATTGTTCTTTATCTTTTTTAAGCTTTTCAATAATCACTAAAATATTTTGAGTTTGTTCTTCCCACCCTATCGAATTTAATAGTTCTATAGCTCTTTCATAATTTATTATTGCTTGATCATATTTTTTCTCTTTTTCTAAAGCTTTTGCTTTATCAATATGAGTAAATGCATGGTTTTGTTGTTCTTCTTCTTGTTTTTTCCTAGTTCTATATCGAGTTATGGATTCCGCTTTTTGTAAACTTGATGTTTGCCCAAACATATCTACTACTTCAGCTTTACTTTCATCTAGTCTTTTAAGATATTCTTCAGATGGTCTTAATTCCGGTTCAGGTGTTTTTTGAATCAATTGTTCTTTTCTTAAAATATCATTAATATTTTTTATTTTTAATTTTATATTCTCTAATTGAGTTTCGGACCAACCGGATTGGGAAAGTAAATTAATCGCAGTTAAATATTGTTGGTTTGCCTCTTCAAAAAAACCATCATGTTCTAATTTTTTAGCTCCTTCTAGTAAAGCAAAGGCTTGATCTTGAAGTTGTGCAACTTGGGTTTGAAACTGAGCGTGTTGGTATATCTTATCCTTTTTCAAGGAATTTTTTAACTCCTCTATTCTTTCATATATATCGTTAATTCTATGCATTAAGTAACCGCTTTGCTTTAGGAATTCCACTGCTTCTTCATAACTTGCTATTGCTTGTTGAATATTTTTCTCTTCTTCAAATTGTTGAGCAAGTTCTAAGGATTTAATAGCTTCTTGAGCTAATTTTTCTGGATTTTGCATTTTAAATGAATCTATCTAATTCTAATTTGATTTAAGAAATAACAATAATTTTTCTTACTTTAATTTATCCCCACTAAGTAATTAAACTTTTTATATGGTGATAATTATTTAATCTAAAATAGAGAGTACGTTAATTGTTTTTCGATTTACTACAAGTAAGGAATCACAATTTTAAAAAAATAAATAAATTTATGGTAAATTTAAGGTATGGATTTAAAAAATAAGAATATCATTATTGATTTTGAGCCAATTTCAAGAAGAGTTTTATTAACTAGTGATCTCTCGATTTATGATCTTCTGTCAGAATTAAACACCCCAATTAGATCAATATGCGGTGGTATGGGAACATGTGGAAAATGTAGAATATTAATTCAAAAGGGAAAAGAATTTTTAACTCCCCCAAATAATCCAGAGAAAAAATTCTTGGATCACCGGGAACTGGAAGAGGGCTGGCGTTTAGCCTGTCAATCTAGGATAGATATTAAGAAGGTAGCAATCTTCGAAAAATTAACCGTGCCCCAATTTCGAATTTTTTTACCAAATGAGTTGATTCTAGAAGATTTTAAAATACTAACTACAGGAATTAATAAGCATGTAACTTTAAATCCTATGGTCAAGAAATACTATATTGAAGTAGATAAACCATCTTTGAGACATCCGCAAGCTGATTTTGAAAGAATTACTACTAAGCTCCTTTCTGTCGATACTAAATTAAGAAAAACTAATCAAATTAGCATTGATTTTGATTTATTGGGTGATATCCCTAAATTATTAAGAGAAAACGATCATAAAATAACGGTTGTTTTATGGAATAATAATACTATAATTGCATGTGAACCAGGAAATACCGTTAATGAAAATTATGGAATTGCATTTGATATCGGAACCACGACAGTCGTTGGTTATTTAATTAATCTAAATGATGGTAAAACTTGCGCTCTAGATTCTAATTTAAACAGTCAAACTGCCTATGGTGAGGATGTAATCACAAGAATAACTTTAATTAAAAATGATAAAAAGAATCTGGGTGTACTAAACTCTACTATAATTCGTGATATGAATGAAATTCTCTCTAAAGTATGTGCTAGTGCTAACATAAATCCTTCTCGGATTTATGAAGCAAGTATAGTAGGAAATCCAGTAATGCACCATATTTTTCTAGGAATCGATCCTATTAACATTGGTTTAAGTCCATTTGTTCCTGTTGTTCAAAAAGGATTGAATGTAAAAGCTAATGAGCTAAATATCAATATTTCTCGAAATGGGAATGTATATACCGCCCCAATAATCTCTGGTTTTGTTGGAGCTGATACGATAGGAGTAATTTTATCTTCAAGAATAAATGAAGAAAGAGACCTAACTTTAGCGATAGATATTGGAACTAATGGTGAGATTATTATTGGAAACCGTAAATTTCTAGCTGTTGGTTCATGCGCGGCAGGTTCTGCCTTAGAAGGGGCTCATATAAGCAATGGCATGAGGGCCGCAGCAGGGGCTATAGACACTTTAAAAATAATTCCGGAAACTTTTGAAGTAGAATATTCAACAATAAAGCAAAAAAAGCCTTTGGGAATTTGTGGTTCTGGATTAGTCGATGCAGTATCAGAAATGTTACGTACACGAATCATAACAAGAAGTGGGAATTTCAATAAAGAATTCATTAATCATGAGAGATTTAATAAAAGTGATAACCATACAGAATTTATTATAGCCAAAAAAAATGAAACATCTTTAGGTAAACCGATCACTATCACTCAAGGGGATATACGACAAGTTCAAATGGCAAAAGCAGCATTCTACTCCGGGATGAGGTTAATTCTAAAACATATGAGTGATAATTTAATAATAAAACAAGTATTTTTAGCTGGAGCTTTTGGAAATTATATCAATGCAGGAAATGCAAAGTTTATTGGAATGATACCCGATATTCCTGATAATAAGATATACCAGATAGGTAATGCTGCTGGAATTGGTGCCCAGCATTGTTTACTAAACAAAAATCTGAGAGATAAAGCTAAATCATTATTAAAAAAAATTCAGTATATCGAAATTGCTATAAAGAAAGATTTTCAGAAAGAATATGCTGAAGCTATGTATTTTCCTCACTTGAATTTAGATTTATTTGCCAGTTTGAAAGAGTATGAAAAAATCCCAAAACGATAAGGTTGGATTATAAAAGGGAAATCTTCTGTTTTTAAAAACCTCCTTCGAAATCACAATAGTGTATAAAATGGGATTAGAATGATTAAAATAATAGTTGTGTTTTTGAAAAGATATTTATATTTTTAACACATTAAATCTATAATTTAATTTGTATTAATAAATTAAATAAACTATTAAATATCATAATTTTAATATTAATTTATAGAAAAAACAATATAATTAATAACAATTATCAAATTTCTCGACGTGAGTGGAACTTAATGTCAAGCTTTAAATTGAAAGTATTACTTACTGGCGCAGCTGCTGTCGGTAAGACAAGCCTGGTTCAAAGATTCATCAAAAATAGATTCCAAGCTAATTATAAATTAACTGTTGGAGTTGACATTTTAACGAAGGATGTTGAATTCAGACAGGGTGAAATAGCAACTTTAAGTATTTGGGATATAGGGGGTCAACAACGTTTTGAATTTATACGTAGTACTTTCTATAAAGGAGCTGCAGGAGCGTTGTTAGTTTTTGATTTAACACGAGAACAAACATATATAGAAACACGAAAATGGCTTACAGAAATAAGGCAATTCGCTGGAGAGTCAATTCCCTTTGTATTGATTGGAAATAAAGCGGATTTAGTCGAAGATGTAGGTGTAGTAATAGATAGGGATGAAGCTCGTGCATTTGCGGAAAATGAGGGGAGTATTTATATTGAAACCTCTGCTAAAACAGGCATTAATGTTGATGAATCATTCACTGAGCTAACAAGACGAATAATAGATTCCAGAACTTAGAAAAAACATCTATTTTCTTATTTTCAATACTTTTTGTCCAAAAATAACTTAAATTTTTCAAGCAAAACAAAATGTAAATAGGTTAGGATTTAAAATCTTCACATAAATCATTATGAATTGCGTTGATTGCATCAATCAATTTTTCCCGTTCAACTACTAGTGATAAATTTAATTCATCAAAACTTTGAGAAATCGCCTTCACTTTTACGTTTTTTCTGTCTAAAGCCATGAATAATTCTGCTTTTGTTTTCGTATCAAGAATTTTTAATCCGGTAATATTAATTACAGCCACATCTTCCCATTTTATTTCAAAAAAATCTGATAAGAATTTCGATTTGTTTAGTGCCTTAATTGCTGCTTCTCTATCTTCAGTATTAATGATAAAGGAAGTGCTTATTTCCGAGGAACTTTGAGCTACTAAGGATACGCTTATTTTGTTTTTGCTCATACTCTTAAATATCTTAGCCAAAACTCCTGGTACGTCTACGAGGCTAGCAGATGCTACAGTTATAATAGTAGCATTTTCAATTACTGATATCCCTTTTATTTGTTTGTTATCCGTACGATCTGAGATTTCTGTAAAATTAACATCTAAAGGATTATCAAAGTTTCTGATTTCTAAAGGTATTTTAAATTTTTCTATTGCTTCTAAACATTTGGGATGGAGGATCTTAGCACCAAAATTCGCAATATGCTTTGCCTCCTCATAATTTAAATTCTTTATAAGCGACGATTTGGGGGCATATTTAGGATTTATAGCTAATAACCCATCAACATCTTTCCATAATATTACTTTAATATTCTTGTCAATACCGATGCTATAAAGAGAACGAGCAATAATTGTTGCTGTGTAATCTGAACCCCCTTGTCCTAATGTTGTTATATAGCCAATTTTATTTCTTCCAATAAATCCTGTTAAACAGGTTATTATATCTTTTTTAGGATTCTCAATAAGTGGGATTAAAAGTTTTTCTATCCGAGATTTTGTTAATTCATATAAAGGATAAGCATTATTAAACTCATCATTGGTAATAATAAGGTTATTTGCAGGAATAAATACAGAATCTATACTACAACTTAGGAGGTATTGATTTAATATATAAGTTGAAAGAATTTCCCCAAAACTAAGGACATAATCTCTGTAATAAGGTTCTAATCCGAATTCTTGTATATCCGCAAAAGTATCATCTAATTCGCTTAACTTTTCATCAATCCAATCCTTTGCTTTGATATAATGCTTGGAATCCTCTTCAAATATCTGTTCTATTACATCCATATGCTTTTTTTCAATTATAGATATAGATTTATCCGTTAGTCTTACATCTTCTAACCCCTGGGCAGTTTTTAGTAGTAAATCTGTTATTCCCTTTAGGGCTGACACAACCAATATCTTTTTTGCATCTTTATAGATATTTATAATTGTTAAAATTTTTTTGAATGCAGTTTTATCTGATAAACAAGAACCTCCGATTTTCATAACAACAATTGGCATAGTTTTTAACACCTTTTAGTAATGTTTAATTCTTGTAAATATATATTTTTTTCAGCATTATTTATAGAATTTTTAAGTAAAGGTAAAATGTTAGATAAGTTTTTCAAATAATATGATCGACTTTCATTTACACTCAACTGGTTCTGATGGTTTAGACACACCCTCCCAAATAATAGATAAAGCAATTAAACTACATTTGAAAGCAATTGCTCTCACTGATCATGATACTATTATGGGATTGGAAGAATTTACCTCTTATGGGGAGGAAAAAGATATAATTACGATACCTGGAATGGAAATTTCAATTCGGCATGAACCTGAACGAAATTTGATAGATATACATGTTATTGGGTTAAATATTGATTATAAGTCTACAAAACTCATTAATGCAATTGAAGATCAGATCAAAGGGAGAATAGAACAAAAAAAAGCCATATGTAAGCGATTGAAAAATGAATTTGAGTTTGATATCACTTTCGAAGAAGTTAATGCTATCGCAGGAGGCACCATAGTTGGTAGACCCCATATTGTAGAGATAATGATTAAAAATAATCCCTCTAAAGTTAAAGGAAAATCTAAAAACGAACTTTTTAAGATGATAAGTATAGGTGGAGAAGCATTTGTGGATAGAGAAGTTGAACTAAACTTGGAAGAATCTATTGATTTAATTAAAGCTGCTGGGGGTGTTCCGATTCTCGCTCATCCTGGCATTTATGAGGTACAAGACCGTAGTAAATTAATAGAGTTTTGTATGAACACAGGAATTGAAGGAATTGAAATTGAGTATACTTATTCAAAAAATAGACCTTATTATGAAACTGATAAAGCTACTTGGGCACAAGAGTTTTTTCCTAATTATTATCGAAAAATCGCAGAAAATTTGAATTTAATAATGTCAGGTGGTTCAGATTACCATGGGGGGAAGAAAGGAATAAGAATAGGAGATGCTAATGTCCCAGATAAGTATTTAAAAAGTTTTATTTAGAGTTAAATTAAGTGAAACTACTTCCCTAAGAGTTTTTCCAATTCTTGAATCTGGTTTTCTATTTTTTCCTCATATACATTGATTTTCTTTTTTTTTTCTGCAAGTTCCTCAGCAGAAATTTCACCAGTTAATTCTTTCATATCAAAATCTAATGTCATTTTATACAAGTCAGCTTTTTTAAGCTTTAATTCTATTAGCGTTTTTTTAGCATGTTCTGATTGTTGAATATCAATAGTAGGTGATAGTTTGTCATCTTCTATGGGTATCTGGGTCGATTCTTCTAAAATTGGAGGTTTATGTATTTCAACAGGTTTATCTACTTTAACAGATTCTAATGGTTGTTGAGCGGGTAGTTGGGGGCTAGTATTAAAGAGTTCTGAAGGACGAGTAGGTGGTTTTACTTTTGATGTATTTTCACTTATATTCATTTGTATTGTTTTTTTGGTTTGAGCAATATCTGGTGTTTCTTTTTCTTTGGGAACATTACTAACATGACCATAAGCAGAAGTTTTAAGTTTTGATTTAGCATCCTTAGGAACAGAGCCCAATGTTTTCGGCCTGATTTTTACCATATAATCTTCTGGATTTAACTTTAATCCAACTTTTTCAGTTTCAGTATTGAATTCCTTCTCTTTTTTTTGCTCTGGTAATCCCTTACTAGATTTAATCCATTGTCGAGAGTTTTCTTGTTTAATTAATGGCACTTCTGGTGACTTTTGCTCTAAATTTTTTGTTTGTGTTGCCTTAGATGGGGGAAGTTTTGGGGGTGGTGATATATATTTTTCTGAAGTTTCATCGGGGATTGAAGGTTTAGATATGCTAATTTTCTCTGATACTTCTTGATTTAAAGCAGTAGGTTTTTCAGATTTATCAGATTCTATTGGGAAAGCTGGTGTTGGTTGAGGTGCACCAACTTGTTTTAACATTATCTTTATCTTTTGTGATTTCTCAAAAAATTCTTTACCTAGAGAATCATCTCCTAATTCAATACATAAATCACTAATTTTATCGAATAGAAAAGCTGCTTTTTCAAAATCCGCACTTTTTAATGATTTTGTAGCTTCCTCTATTAACTTATCTCTTTCTAATAAAGGTTTTAATAAGGGAGAAACTTCAGCACTCATTTCTAATATGTCTGCAATAATTTGAATCATTTTATCTCGATTATTTGATTCCTTTGCAATCATTGAATATGATTTTAAACCTAAGATTCTCTCAATGTGAGCGGGATTTTCTGCTCCTTTTAAATCTTGTTTATTTCCAATTACTGCTATGTGAGCATGGGGTGCTTGTTCCTTTATAAGTTCTAAGAAGAATTTGCTTTTCTCAATATTTTCCAATGAAGAATCTGTAATTAAAAGAACGGCATCACTACCTTTAATGAAATTATCCCAAAGATAACTAAATTGTTCTTGTCCCGCAAAATCCCATAAATGAAAATGCAGTTTTCCAATTCTAACAGTAGCAATATCACCTGTAATTGTAGGTATATGTTGCATCGGTATTTCTTCTGCTCTTATCAATCGGGTTATAGTAGTTTTCCCAACTCCAGAAAATCCTACTAAGGATATTTTTGGCCGAAGATTTCTATGGTTCCCATCTACTACGGGATCAAAAACTTCAAAGGTTTTCGCATCAAATCGATGTTGTAGAATTTCTTCAAACAAATTTGTAAATTCTTTGCTACATTTTACTAATTCCTTTTTAATATTATCAAATTTATCTGTTAAGCCGGTAACAAACAAAAATATTAAGTTTAGATTCTTTTGTGTGATATATGATACTCTATATTTGTAATAATCATGAAATTCTACTGTATCTTCCTCTTTGATTGATATATCATTTAGTATTTCTGTTATGAGATAATCTAACGCTTCTTGTTTAAGAGCTTTCCCAAAATGTCTATAATATAAGAGTTCGTCTCCCCGAAAAATGAATACTTGTCTTAACATGATGTTCCATAAACAAAAAATAATTTTAATTGTTTTAAATCTAACTTGAAATATATTTTACTAGATCCTTTATAATAGAATATTTACCCTTCTTTATTTCTTCTTGTTTTAGAGTATCTCCTATGTTTGTCAATTCTTTAGAAAAATCAAATACTGAAAATTCTTTAATCTCCTCTTCTTTGGCACTCTCACTTAGTTTCTTTAAGAATAAACTAATACTAGGCATAAATTTAGCTAAATTAACATCTAACTCGAGTTTTGAGATCAAAATCAATTTTTTTGTGAAGGAAAATAAATAATGATGTTCTTGGGCCTCCAGAGCAAATGAATTTATCTTACTTAAATTTAGTTCACGAGCTATTTCTTTAGAATTTGAAATAAGGGAAAGTAATCCTTGAGGAATAATTTTTCCTTTGGAAAATTCTTCAATCTTTGACCCCAATACAATTCCATACTTATTTGCTATAGCACATTCAGCATTTAAATCAGATTTTAACTGTGCGATGATGTCCTCGTAATTAATTTGGCTCATAATTTAGAAATATTATTTTTAAATACATAATGAAAACCTATTTATTTATATTTATTTTGTTATTAAACTCATTATAAGCATTAGAGTTTGATAAAATTAAGAAAAAACTGTGAAAATCTATAAAACCCATTTTGTAGAAAAAGAATCGGATATAACAATCATTTCAGATTCAAAAACTGCAATTTCGAGAGCAAAAATGAGTTTCCAATTTCATAGAGTAAACTTAGAAGATTATGCGCGAAAAAATCTTGATTTTTTAAAATCATTTTCACCTGTAAAGGTAAATAGCAACTATAAGGTTATTAAACTTATGGCAGATGTAGCATCAATTTGCGATGTAGGACCTATGGCTGCCGTCGCAGGAGCATTAGCAGATTTAATGTTAGAAGAAATGAAGTTAAAAGGAGATGATAGCGATCACAATTTTAAAGAATGTAAGATCGCTTTAGTCGAGAATGGAGGTGAGATAGCAATAGATACTGAAGAACCCATGAAAATCGCTCTATATGCAGGACAAAATGAGTTGAATTTAAACCTTGGTTTTCTAGTGAAAAAAGAAGATTGTCCAATCGGTATAGGGACAAGTTCGGCAACTGTAGGCCATGCTATTAGTTTAGGACAATCAGATGCTGTAACTATTTTCGCAGAAAACGCTGCTTTAGCAGATGCAGCTGCGACAAAAGTAGGTAATGCGGTAAAGGGAAAAGACATTGAAAAATCAATTAAGAAAGGATTAGATATTGTAGATCAAATAGAGGGCGTTAATGGAGCTTTTATTTCAAGGGAAAACAAAGTTGGTCAGATCGGTAAATTACCTCAGTTAATAAAAATTGAAGGGGATAAAAATCAAATACTGAAAAATAAACTAGAGGGTCAGATTGTGGGGGATTTTGAAATTTATAAATGAAATAATAGAGACTGATATAAATTTTCTCAAAGTTCTGAATTCCCTATCTGCCATTCATAAGTTTTTTTAAGACCTTCATCTATATTGATTTTTGGATCAAATCGCAAGATTTTTCTTGCTTTTTCTATTTTTGAATGCGTAATCTTTACATCCCCTTTTTGTTTTTCAAGGAATTGAACTTCTTTTGGTTTATTTGCGATCTCATACATTTTGTCGACTAACTCGTTTAATTGTATTGGGTTTGAGCAACCTAAATTAAATACTTCACCTGAAGATTGGTTAATTTCTGAAGCTAAAATTAAGCCATCAACAATATCAGATATAAAAGTAAAATCTCTAATTTGACTTCCATCCCCAAATATCTTAATTGGTTCATTTTTCATTATTTTACTAAAAAATATCCTAATAGCCATGTCAGGTCGTCCCCTGGGGCCATAGACTGTATAAAACCTAAGTGAAGTAACAGGTAAATTATTTTCCCGAAAATAGTAATCTGAATACATTTCACAACATAATTTTGAAACCGCATATGGAGATATTGGATTCTTTGGGTGATCCTCGTCAACAGGTGTATAAATAGGATTTCCATATACCGATGATGATGATGCTACAACTAC
>JAGXNR010000180.1 GCA_019894875.1 Promethearchaeota archaeon
GAGCAGGACCGCTAGGCTTATGAGGAGCAAAGCGCCTCGTTTCATTCTTAACTCCTTGTGATTAGCAAAGTTACACATATCCAAGCTTTTAAAATTATATTTCGATCATCAGCTTGAATAACAGCATCAACAGTATGGCCATATTCTAGACGCTTAGATTTTACTCTACCATAGATAAAGTATCCGAATAATAGAACAAAACCTCCTCCTAAAATTAGTGATACTACTATATGTAAAGTCTGTGAAAAGTCAGATATTTCGTCTATTCTAGATGCAACTCTAAGTGCGTTAACAAATTCTATTATGAATCCGGCACCAAACAAGACACTTAAGAAGTTAACCGCTTTTTTAGTATTTTTTTGATTTTCTTCATGCCTTTTAGTATATAGTTCTTGTAACGTGTCATATAGAGTTTTGAATTTATCATTAACTCTTTCAATTATAGTTTCTATTCGATATATCTTTAACAAGTGAGTTAAAACCCTGACATAATGTTCTCTTGGATTCCAATCCAATTCACTATAGATAAGACTCATCTTTGTTTGGATCATTCCTCTCAAAAATCTAAGATTATTTGTTTTTTCCTCAATCTGTTCCAAGCTCATAAAAACATCGGAATATCTTTTCATAAATAAGATGTCAAGAGAGTTATTAATTGACATAAGGGCAAAAAGAACTGCTCTTATTTTAGGTGTTGGGCTTAAAATCATTCGATTAATATATCCAAATTCAGTTTCATAGTTATTTTGTTCCATGTAAATAAATCCAGAATTTCTGTGAATATAGTGTAACTCTGATAAGCGATTAGAGAGGTTCTTTTTAGTTCTGCGTTCAAAAAGTTCATCCGAATAGTCTGTCCACTGCCCTGAATATACTTGCGCCCAAGTTCCAATACTTTTTTTGAATCTTTTTATGTTTTCTTCTGTCCACTGGACTTGCATTGGCTTTATTTTCTTAGATATCAAAAACACATAAATAGGACTTTCAATATCGAGGAGAAGATATTGATTATCTTTTTTTTTACTGTATTCCTTAAGGATATCAATAGAAATAAAGGGGATTTGTTGTATTATGTCTGGAAGTATACTCTCCTTTTGGTAAGTTTCGTTTCTATAATATTCTACTTTCAATTTAAAATAACCTAAAGTATTATAGGTTAAATCCTTATTATCTTCCGTATAAGGGTTATTTTCGTCTATATAAGGAAAATTTTGGAAAAAAGGCTCCCAATCACACTCGATTTCAATTGATTTAGCCATATTGACCAAAGCCCTTTTCTTTTCTTCAGCATTAGGGAATTTATCTAAAAATTTATACGCTTTTTTTAAGTCGTGTTCAGTAAGATTTTTTAACCTATCTAATAACAACGCTTCGATTTCTTCTGCTTTTGTTTCACCAATAAATTCATTTGTATTAATAAATGCACTAATGTACCAATATTCCTTCTCGTATACAAATTGTAAATTTTCTTCCATTTTTGATTCCGCTCTTTTAATTTGAAAAGTACAGATATGTTAAGTAAATATTAAAACATCTTTATTAAAAAACATTTTATTTTTTTTTGATGCCCTTATTTCATTTTCTTTCTTCCAAATAAATAGAATTACTTACAGTGCTAATTTACACGGTGTCCACATTTTTTCAATATCAAGTTATGGATTTGGACAACATTTTTTTCGAAATCCATTAAATCAAATTCAAAACCTAATCTTGATCTCAGAAGAGGAGGAATATGATCAGAGTTTAAAAATACAGGAATTATGGGTTTACTCATCATGTCTGCGGCCGTCCATTCCTTATCTACAGCATTAGAACTTAGAGCACTTTCAGAACAAAACAAAAGCATTACATTGCATTTTCCAAGATTATCACTCATAAATTTAATAATGTTATCTGTCATGTGCTCTTGCCAATATAATACTTCTTTAATTTCTTCATAAGCTTTTAATCTCTTTGATAATTCTTCAATATTGAACGTATCTGCGTCTGTTGTGGCATAGCTCGCAAACACTATCAAATCCTCTAATTTTTCGCTTGGAGTCTTAAACTTTTCTTCATCAAGAGGATAATTTCTAAATTCTTTAATAAAACCTTGGTTTTGTAGGAATTTACCAATTTTTTTTGCTGTATCCAAATCATATTCTTTTAGTACTATTAAAGCATACAATGTAGGGTTTAGTAATTCTTGTAATATTTTCGTGCCTAAATTTTCTAATTGTGCAGTTTCAGAGGCTTCATAATCTACTGGATTTGTTAATATGTTTTCATAATATTCTGTTTCTGATATTTCTATCTTGAGTTGGTTAACCATCTCAGCTTTAGTTATATCTCTCTGGTTTTCGAATTCAAATTCTAATATCTTTTTGACTATTTTTAAAGTCTCTTTTGGATCTCTTAAATTCTTTAGTTTCTCGAAAGCTATAGTTTTAATATCTTCAAAATTAAATACATCTGCAGTTTCCAAAACAAAATTTAATTGTTCAATGGCTTCTGAATAATTATTTTTAACGATTAAATCTTCCACATTCTTTAATTTGCTTCGAAGTTCTTTTAAAAGCTCTTCTTGCTCTTCCTTTAGCAAGTCCCAAATTAAAACATCACCAGAATCATAACCTGCAATAATTTGATTAGTATTGGGTATAAATTTTGCTGAATTAACTTTAGATAAGTAATAGTAGGATGTTTGATACTTTTCAATGAAATCCCATATTCTAATAAAATTATCTTCAGTACCACATGCTATATATATTCCATCGGAAGAAAATGATACTGAAGTAACTGGACTATTGATTTTTTCAAATGTATAATCAAGCTCACCAGTATTTACTTTCCAAATCTTAACCGTTTGGTCCTTAGAACCGCTCGCAATATATTCTCCATCAGGTGAAAACGCAACTGAATTCACTACCTCTTTATGTCCAGCAAGAGTATGTATAAGCTTTCCTTTTTTTACATTCCAGATATTTATAGAATTATCTTCTAAACCACTCACAATATATTCTCCGGTAGGCGAAATATCTACAGAAGTTATTGCACTTTTAGCTCCTTTCAGTCTTTTGAAAAGCTTACCCATACTTGGCTCCCAAATTATAATTGTTTTATCTCTTGAACCACTTACAATATATTTTTTATCATAAGATGCAGCAACGGAAGAAACAGCCTCATCATGGCCACTTAATGTCCATAAAACTTCACCACTATTAATTTCCCATATTTTTACAGAGTTATCATAAGAAGCGCTAGCCACAAATTTTCCACCGGGAGAAAACGCTACTGAACTGATAACATCTGTATGCCCCTTTAGAGTTTTAATCAATTTTCCGCTTGATAAATCCCACACAATTAGAGATTTATTTGACAATCCGCTTACAGCTAATTTTCCCGTTGGTGAAACAGCGACTGAATTCACATTTTCAGAGTGACCCTTAATATTTTTAAATACACCTCCGAATGTGAGAGCCCAAATTTTTATAAAACCATCACGGGAACCAGTTATAGCAAATTTTCCATCCGGTGTTATTACCCCTGAAGATACTTCATCTACATGCCCTTCAAAGGATTGGATAAGTTCAAATCTATTATCCCAAACTTTCACCGTTTTATCTTTAGATACACTAATAAAACAATTACCGATTGGGGAATATATTACACTTGAAACAATATCAGTATGATTATCAAGAGAGGTAACTAAGTCACCAGTGTAAAAATCCCATACTTTTATTGATTTATCGTCAGAACTACTACAAATATTTGCTCCATTTGGAGAAATCGCAATTGATAAAACTTTTCCCTTATGTCCACTTAGATCTTTAATCACTTCTTTCGAAGAGTAATCCCATATCATTACATGTTTGTCTTCTGATCCAGTTACAAAATATCTTCCATTCGGAGTGAACTTTATTGAAGTTACTGGCCCTTTATGAACTTTTTCTTCCCATATAAAATTCTTATTTTGAACATCCCAAATTTTAAGATAGTTATTATTTAAACCCATGATTATTTGTTTATTATCGGGAGTAAACGATACTGAGTTTGGAACGCTACCTATATTTGTTAAAATGCTAGATGGAGCTGGTTGCCTAATATCCCAAATTATAACTTTCTTATCCTCAGAACTACTAACAATGTAATTTCCGTCCGAAGAAAATTCAATTGAGTTAACCGATCTAGTGTGACCCTTTAATGTTCTTATGAGTTTTAAGCTTTTAAAATCCCAGATTTTAATAGTATCATCTTCTGAAGCAGTTGCTATATAGGTTCCATTAGGCGAAATTGATATAAAATTGATTCCTCTACTATGAGCATTTATGGTCGTTTCGAGTTTACCTTTCATTAACTCCCAGACCAAAATATTATTATCTGCTGAGCCTGTTATAATATATTTCCCATCAGGAGAAAAAGTAATTGATAATACCTTACCCGTATAATCTTTGAGCGTTCTTATAATTTCACCGATGGAAACATCCCATATTTTTATTGTCTTATCGTCAGAACCGCTCACAATCAAATTTCCATCGAGTGATATAGCTACAGATCGAACTATTTCGGAA
>JAGXNR010000181.1 GCA_019894875.1 Promethearchaeota archaeon
GGCTTCTGGGATATGACATGTTATTAGTTTCATTTTTTAATCTTAAACCCCTTTTTGTTTAAACTTGTTTCTTAATGTTTTGAAGCTTAATTAGATATATTATTCTATATAATACAAGGATAATATTTAGGTGAATACATTAAAAAAAAAGAAAAACCCGAGAATGATCGAATAAATGATCTGATTTAACGCTAAAATGTATCAAATAAATTTTGTTTGTATAAAATATTATATATTTCTTTGACAATTTAAGATATAAAAAATAAATACCATTTTTAGGAAATTGCAGCGGATAAAAAGTGTTGATATACTAAGAGGTTTTTCTATTTGGATTATGGTATATGGACACATGCTTCAGTTCTGGATAAGACCAGAAGATTTTTGGCTTAAATACTGGTTATATGCATTTCTAGCACCCATTGGCGCTACAGGTTTTCTCTTTATCTCAGGACTAAGTTCAACACTATCTTATAAAAGTAATCTACAAACACAGAAACTGTCGATGAAGACTATGCGAAATATTTACCTCTTAAGAGCACTTTTCATATTAATTATTGCACTTTTCTTCAACCTTGGTGTTTCTATGGTGTTTGGTGGTGGTAATCTAGCAGATACATGGAGCTGGAACGCGTTACAAACAATTGCAATATCATTATTACTGGCATGGCCTTTTTTAAAAACGTCTAAAATACTTAGGTTAAGTATAGCAACACTAGCAATTATTTTAAACCAAGTGTTACTAACAATGCTTTCTCCATATATTGGGCAATCTAGTTTTTTAGGGATTGCTTATCATGTATTATTTAATCCTATAGATACATATGTTATCCTAAACTATTACGGAATCGTACTTATTGGTTCTGTTGTGGGAGATTATATTTATGATTTAAAAAATGCAGATGAACAGAAGAAAAAAGAATATTTATTGACAAATAGATCGATTATTTATATATTCTTTATAGGTATTTCTGTATTTATTTTTGGCATTTTGTTCCTATTTCCTAATTTTATATTTTTTAATACTATTTCATCTGTTCTTTATGCTTTAGGTTTCATAGTAGCTTCGCTAGCAATACTCATCGTGATAGAAGTATTAGAAGTAATTAAAACAAAAAAGAGCTATAACCTTCTCTATTATTACTCGTATTACTCATTTACTATTTTTCTTGGACATAACGTTCTACTCGTACTTTTCATGGGGCAATTAAGTGCTTACCATACGATCTGGATAGCTGTAGTGGCATTTAATATTATTCTAGGATGGCTCCTTAAAACTATGCATGATAAACTAGGAATTCGTGCTTCTGTGAAAGCAGGAATTAGCATTTTAAGTGTTTATATCGCAATGAAGATTGAGAAAAAAGATATGCTAAACTTTAAGAAGTCGAAAATGTTGGATAAAAGATCTAATATAAAAATATAATATCCTATTCTAATATTATTTCGTGTAGTATCGTTTTGCTCTTCTTTTTATTTTTTATAATCTCAAAGTTTTTGAAATTTAGAATCTGATAGATAAATCTAGACAGAAAAATAAATGAAAATCATGTCAGAAGTAGTAATTAAATTAGAGAATTTAACAAAAAAATACGGACACTTTACAGCCGTAAAGGGAATCAACTTAGAAGTTTGTAAGGGTGAAACAATTGGGTTAGTTGGCCCTAACGGTGCAGGAAAAACTACAACAATTAAGTTGATTGCGAAAATATTGAGACCAAACTCGGGAAGAATCCTTATTCGAACAAATAGCAGTGAGTTAGAAGATTTACAGCATGTTTCTAGTACTGTAACTCAAATAGGGTTTTTGATTGACATCCCAAATTTTTACAATATGACTGCCTATCAACTCCTTAGATATTTTGCGAATCTTCAGAATTATCCAAAAAAGAAAATTGATGAACGAATTGATGAATTACTGGTACTCTTTAAGCTTAGTGATTGGAAACATAAAAAAGTGAAAACCTTCTCTAAGGGGATGACACAGAAATTAGGAATCATTCAAGCACTTATCCATGATCCAGAAATTATTATCTTAGATGAGCCACAAACGGGATTGGATCCATTAGCTCGTGTTGAAATACGTAAATACATCAGAGAGCTTCAAGCTCAAGGAAAAACAATATTTGTAGCATCTCACATGCTATACGAAATTTCTGAAGTGTGTGACAAAATTGCCCTAATCAATTTGGGTTCAATTATAGGTTTTGATACAGTAGATAATTTAGCACTTACATTAAAAACTAGTGAGTTAAACTGTGTTCTGCTTGAACCTCTCGCTGCGAGTGAATTAGAACAGTTATTAAATCGCTTATCAGAAAAGCTTAATCCCTATTTAGACCAAAACTTAGATCCAAATATATCCAAGATTCCCGTGAAGTATTATCCTGAACAACAAGGATTAAAAATATATTATGACGGAAAAAACGAGTCAAGAGGAGAAATACTAAAAATTTTAATTAAGGAATTCGAATCGGATTTTACCGTGATCCAATTTACTCAACCAAAAACCTCTCAATTGGAAAGAGTGTATACACAAATGGTAAAAGATAGTGATTCAAAAATGAAAAGTAATATGAATGGAGATGTATAGAAAAGTGGGAAAAAGAACTGAAAATCTGATTGGAATTAAACCAGTATTATATACAATTACTTTTGAAATGAAACGGCAAAGAAAGAAGTTTTATTTCTTTTCTGCAATATCAATTTTAATTGGTGTTTTGATAGGTTATATATTACCATTGATTCCCTCCTTTCTTCTTTCGAACACACTAGCAGAGTTCATTAACAATGGTTTACAATTTATTTCTTTTTTGACCCTATTTGCCGCCTGTTTATTTTTTTCGGGAATAATCTGCTCTGAATTTAACAAAAAAACCGGTTTTATTGTCTTTCCTAAAATCAATAAATATAAATTGATACTAGGTAAATACATTGGAAATCTAATTTTAGTTGTTGCTATCATCACAATCTATTACTTTTTACTAGGACTTTTAGGATTTTTCTATTATGGCGGACCGATAAACATTCGATTGTTTTATTCTTATGGTATTGCGATTTTATATATTATAGCGTTAAGTAGCTTCGTTACATTTTTCAGCTCATTCATGAAAAGTGTAAATCTAACGATCATCTCAACTTTAATAATTCTTCTCATGGGATTTAATATAGCAGATCAGATTGTCACATTAATCTTTGCTGGGGATTTTGAACCTTTATACTCTTTAGCTTATTTAGGTACCCTTATTACCGGAATTCTTATAAGTCCATTTCCAGATCCAAGGTATGTTGAAATTACCTTTGGTGGTGGTGGAGGTCCATTTGGTTCTGGAGGGCATTTTACATTTGGTCAATGGGTAACACCTACTGTTGCGATGGGAATTACATTGTTACTCGTAAATATAGTAGTTTTCTTCATATTAGCAGCAATACTATTTAAACGGAGGCAATTATAAAAATGAAGCTTAGAAAAACTAATATGAATTTGTTGGGTTTATCATTATTTGTCATAATTATATTTGGGATGTTCTCAACAATTGTATATGCAAGTTCAGGTTATAATTTAACTCTAGTGAAAGGTACAGATGAATATGTAATAAATCAATACAATGATCCTGCTTGGAAAACAACAGTTAATACCTCTACTAACCCTAGCTTCTGGTTTGAAGGAGACGCGAATATCACAGGTGCGAAGAGTAAAACAACGATACAAGGTTGGAATGATAATACATGGCAAACATGGGATGTTTTCAAGTCTCTATTTATATTTGAATACTTTAGTTTTGAAGCGCTAGTACAACTATTAACAATCATGAATAATATTGGATACAACGAAACCACGATTAACACAAATTATACAAATAGTTATAGTTTATGGTATGGTGTACGTGCAGTATGGAATTTCACAGATGGTGCTCATCTAGAACAACCAAGTTATAACGAAGGTATTTTAGTATTTAAGGATCCTTTAGATGTTAAAACAATGTTAGATGACTATAATACAATAGCGGCTGAACTTAACGTGATTCCTCTTATTTGGGGATTGGGTTATAGCTTTCCTAATGTAAGCGAAGATGACTTTTTATGGCAACTTGCTCTAAATGGATTTGCTGTTGCAGCACCACAGACCGCATATTTAGCTGATCTGATTAATGCACTTGGATGTGAAAATGCTTCGTCGAGTGGAAATACTCTTATCTTTGAGAGATCCGGTGAAACAAATTATACAGTTGAAATATCCTATGGTGTAGAAGGAACTATTTCTTCTTTTACCGTAAAAGACGTTGGTGAAAGTATCATCTTTCAAATTGTAAGCACAAACTCAGAATGGATTTTTTACATAATTTTAGTGATTTTAGCAGCATGTGGGGTTGGACTAGTCGTCTATATAGTCATTACAAGAAGAAAGCCCAAAAAATAAGTTTTATATCTTTTTTTTATTTTATATTTTCTTAAAGGCTCTTTTATTTTCCCTAATCAATATCTAAAAGTTTTAAAAATATTAAGTTGAATATTTAACA
>JAGXNR010000182.1 GCA_019894875.1 Promethearchaeota archaeon
GTTGTAGATACCACTTGTGGGATTCCTTCACCATGGCGAAAACTAATCGAGAAAAGTTTAGATAATGCTAATAAAACTGAAATATTGAAAACTAAAGATTCAATAAGAATTAATTCAAAAATTATTTTTTCTGCTATCAAAAAAATGCAAATCTCAACTCCTATTTATCGGGAAACAGGTGGTTGTCATGGGGCTGCGATATTTGATTTTGATGGGAATTTATTAAGTGTTAAAGAGGATGTGGGGAGACATAATGCTATTGATAAAGCTATTGGGGAGTTGCTTTTAAAAAAGCATAGTTTTGAGAATGTATTTCTTACTTCTACTGGAAGATTAACTGCAGACTCCGTTTTAAAAGCAGTAAGGGCTAAGATTCCTATTGTTGCCTCTTTTTCTGCAGCTGTAGAATCTGGAATTAGGTTAGCCTTCGCTTATGGCATCACTTTAATAGGATTTGCTCGAGGAAGTAGAATGAATATTTATACTCATCCCGAAAGGGTAAATGTTTAAAAATAAAATCGTTTTTAAAGTTAATAATAAAATAGTAAAAAAAAGGTAAATAAATATGGAACATAAGAAATGGGTAATTCTATATATAATAGGAGGAGCATTGATGCTTCTTAGCTCTGTAGTGGGAAGAGTCGGTTTTTTAGGCACTTTGATAACTCTACTTTCTGGTTTTGTTGCTCCTGATGTCCAATAAGTTTTAGAAATTATCTTAACTGTATTTACTTATATTGCAGCAGGAGGAGGTATTTCTGTAATCATCGGTGCTTTGGTTGCGGGTTTCAGTTCGGATTTCGCTGGTAGATTAATAGTTGGATTAGGTATAGGAGCGAGTTTGATTAGTTTAATTATTTTAGTTATTACAAGTATCGTTGGGGGATCAACGATTAATGACCTCCCTACAATACTCCTCACTTCATTTAACAACGCATATGGACTTGCTGGTGTTGTAATTTCAATTTTTGGGAGAAGGCAAATGAAGGACTAATAATTATTTATTTTACATTTCTAACTTCTTTTTATTTCTTTTTAGTTGACTATATTATTAGTACATAAAATTGGAAGAGACAAGATTTTTAAGAAATTTAACATTTCCCATCACAAACTAGACTTATTAATTAATAAATATAGATGATTAAATTTGGCAAAAGCAGATGAATACAAGATGTTTCAGGGTTGTGTTATCGGCAACCGAATCCCCTTTATAGAAGCTTCAGCAAGAAAAGTATTTGATAAACTTGGAATAAATACCTCAGATGCGGCTTTCGCATGTTGTCCAGATCCCGTTGGATTTAATGGCACAGATCATAAATCTTGGCTTGCTATGGCCGCTCGAAACCTAACACTTGCAGAGCAAGAAGATAAAAATGTAATATCATTATGTAATGGTTGTTTTCAGACACTTAAGCTTGTTAACGAAGAACTTAAACATGATGACCACGAAAGAGAAAAAGTAAATAAAGTCTTAAAAGGAATTGGAAGAGAATTCAAAGGATCTATAAACGTAAAGCATTTTGTTGAAGTTCTTCATGATTATACTGATAAAATAAAGGAACTTGTAACCAAAGATTTATCTGGATTAAAGGTTGCTTGCCATACTGGATGCCATTATAACCGACCTTCAGAAAAAGTTCAAACAGATGATCCAATGAATCCAGTTAAATTAAGAGAAATTGTAGCTGCTTCAGGAGCAATCCCTGTGGACTATGAAGAAGAGGTTCTTTGTTGCGGAACTGGAACTGGAAACACTGAAGAAGAACCCGCGATGCAAATTTTATCAAACAAATTAACAAGTGCTATGAATGCTGGTGCTGAAGCTATGATAGTAAATTGCCCAGCTTGTTTCCAACAGTTTGATAGCAACCAGAAAAAGGCAGAAAAAATAGATGATAAGACTTTCGGAATACCTGTTCTATACGTGACAGAATTATTAGCACTTGCTTTTGGAGAAGAATCTAAAAGTTTGGGATTAAATTTTCACCGTACGAGATTAAAAGCTATCTTAGAGAAATATGGATTTGAATAATCCATCCTTTTTATTTTAAAAAACAATTGATTATCAATTATTTCTTAGTTTATATTTGGTTATATCCCCAAGTTCTAACCATTAAATATATCCGTGAGTAAGTTTTTCATTTTGGGAATATCTGTTACTTCTGTGATTTGGCTAGAATTATTATATACTTAAAGATAATAACATTTCAGTCCATCTCTCTAAATATTCGTTCAACCTCAGATATGAGACTTTCAGGCATATTTTTCAATACTGCTTGCGCAGATTTGGAACTACCTCCTCCTTTTCCATCATATCGATCAATTATTTTCTGTAGTAATTGATTTGCATCAATTTTTCTACTCTTCGTAAGTATTCGTATTTTGTTATTTCCCAGCTTTACAATAAGAACAGAATTATCTGGAAAAAGACCTAGCAGGTTATTAATGATTTTTATATCTACATTAAAGTTAACGTTGAAAAATGGAGTATTATTGACAATTTTCGAAGGTGAGCGTGAAATCGATTCTAATAACTTTATTGATAATTCTTTTTGTTGAATTTGAATATTTTTTAATGTATCTAAACGCTTGGTGATACTTTCACGAAATCCTTCAATGGAGCTATTTAGTTCATTCACAACAGTAAGTATATCAATGTTTATATCAGAACCAATAGAAGTTGCTTGATTTCCTACGTAGTATTTAATTTCATTCCCCTTTTTAAAATTAAAAATAAACAGATTTCCTATATCAGTTGTATTTCGGACATGAGTCCCACCACAACACACTAAATCAAGACCTTTAATCTCTATTAGACGAATATAAGGTTCTTTAGGGATGTGACTTCTGATAGTTTCAGCAAGAATTTCAGTTTCTTCTTGAGGAACAATTTTTGAAGTAATTTTTAGGTTTTTTGTTGTGCAAATAGTATTTACCTCACATAATATCTCCTTTAGCTGATCAGGATCTATCTTCTGAGAGCAATGGAGATATACTTCTTCAAAATTAAGATTTGCTCGAATAGTATCAATATTATATTTACTCTTTAAAACTGCCGAAAAAACATGTTGAGAAGAATGGGCCTTCATCAAGCCATATCGATAATGCCAATCGATTTCTCCGTGAACTTCATCCCCTATACTAATTTCACTTTTAAAATCATCTGAGATGTGATGAATAATATTATCTTCCTTTTTACTTACATTTTTGATTTTAAACTCATGCTCTTTAATTATCAAAATTCCCCGATCACTCAATTGATTACCACTTTCGGGATAAAATATCGTCTGATCTAATACAAATCCGTCTTTCACAATCGAATCAACTATGGCTGAAAATGTAGTTTCATAAGGAGATTCCCAATATAATTTCTTTGTCATTTATTCACATCTCTTAAAAAGATTAATATGAGATTATATCAATTAATATTCTAACGTATTTCAAATTATTAGATACATAAATTATTGAAAAGAGTCGATTCAAATGATTGATTATTTAAGGACACCCGAGGAGAGATTTAAGAATATTCCAAATTTTCCTTATGAACCTCGTTATATTGAAAACATGAAAGGTTATGAAGATTTAAGGATGGCTTATTATGACGAAGGACCAAAGGATTCTAATGAAGTATTTTTGTGTCTTCATGGGGAGCCAACATGGAGTTTTTTATATCGTAAAATGATACCTATTTTCTTAAAAGGTGGTTACCGCGTTATTGCCCCCGACTTTTTTGGATTTGGGAGATCTGATAAACCAGTAAAGGATGAGATTTATACTTTTAATTTTCATAGAAATTCACTTATTGAATTCATAAAATTGTTAGATTTGGATAATACGACACTCATTGGGCAAGATTGGGGTGGAATTTTAGGACTTACATTACCAATGGAATTTCCAAACAGATTCAAACGGTTAATATTAATGAATACAATATTAGGGACAGGTGATTTTGAAATTTCGCAGGGATTTAAAGCTTTTCGAGATTTTATGAGTAGAACTCCCGATATAGATGCAGGACGCCTTATTCGTGGTAATACTCCAATATTAACATCGGAGGAGGTTGCAGCTTATAACGCTCCATTTATAGATATTAAATATAAAGCGGGAATTAGGAGGTTTCCCCAATTAGTTCCAACTAGTTATGATGCCCCTGGAGCAGAAATCTCAAGAAAAGCTCGAGACTGGTTCCAAAATAAATGGAATGGGGAATCCTTTATGGCTGTGGGTATGGCAGATCCCGTACTTGGTCCTCCTATGATGGAAATCTTAAGAGGAATGATCCCAAGATGCCCAAAACCAATGGAAATTAAAGATGCCGCCCATTTTGTCCAAGAATGGGGTGAAGAGATAGCTAAAAAAGCATTAGAAGCTTTTAAATTAGGAAGGGAGTAATCGAATAATAATTAGTTATTTTATCTTGTTGATTACATGAGATTTAATTATTAACGAAAATATCCTGCTTTTTTCCTAGCTTCTGTAGAAATCCTGCCACTTGGGCCA
>JAGXNR010000183.1 GCA_019894875.1 Promethearchaeota archaeon
ATTCGAGACCTTCGATGACTTCGATCTGATTATTGCTAAGAAAAAGCTGTTGAAGATTGGTTAGTTCGTCCAGACCTCTCAATTCTTTAATTTTATTATTTGAAAGATCTAATGCTGTGACATTGATCAACTTATTAAGCCCTTTTAGTTCTGTCACATCTACTATATCCATATAATTTATAGTTAATCTGATATGTCCAAGTTCTTCTTTTACATTGAATTTTTTACCATTAACCTTTATTGATCCAAGTCCCATTTTGCTGTTTTAAAAATATTTAATTTTACTTATCTTTAAATTATGATTTGAAATTATAAAAAAACTTTCCTTTCACTTCCTTAATTGTTAAAAAAAAAATTATGCAAAGATTTAAATATAAAAATGTCCATTTGATATTTGGACGTCCATTTTGTGGTTGGACTTTTTGCATTATGACAAATTAAAAAAAAATTGATGAAAAATATGAATTTAAGTATTGAGAGCCTTAGTGATGTTCAAATTGCAGATTTAGTAGTATTTCTAAAAAAAATTAATCATATGCATTTTTATACAATACAAGAGGAATTAATATTTGCTATTAAAAAAAAACTAGAAAAACCCACTCTTGAAACTCAAAATGTTTTTGATCACAATATAACCCTAGAGGAACTAATTAGATTAGGGATTCAAGAGTCTGAATTGAAATGGTTGATTTCTCAAATCATTCTGATTATTTTTACTCTATCCGAGAAAACCATTAGTAAAGGTCAAGTAAAAGCTATAATAAAACGTGTTTTAAAAGTAAAACTTTCAAGTACAGATCGAAGTCATTTGTATGAATTACGAAATAAAATTAGGAAATCTGAAAAATTTCTAACTTATTTTGGAGAATGGGGTAAAGAACCTGACCAATTGTTTAAAGTGATTATAATTGGATTGGACGACGATCAATCAAGCAAACTTCCCCAAATACTTACCCACCCCAAAGTAGAAGGTGATAGGAGTTTAATTGGAGTTGATTTTTACACGAAAACTTCAGAATCTATCGATAAATCGCTAACGAGGCTACAATTTTGGAATGTTTCAGGAGATAAAAGATTTGAATTTTTAAGAGAGCGTTATTATAACGGTGCTAGTGCAATTATAATAATTTACGAGAAGGGGAATCAGGACTCTATACAATTAGCTAAGAAATATTATTCAGAATTTAAAAAAGCTACGAATTTAAAATTTAAATTAAGGAAATTGAAAAAAAAAGTTATTGATACGCCAGTAGTTTTAGTAGGATTAGGAAGTAAACCTATAATTCCCTTAGAAGGTGGACCTATTCTTGCAAGTGAAATAGGAGCACACTACTTTGATAAAAATGAAATAAGTGCAGATGAATTTGAAGATATCTTTTATACTGTTTCGCTCGAGTTGCTCGTAAAGTGTCTATACCCAGTGCTTTAATCCCTAACTTTTAACGCTTCATGAAATTTTCCGAACCATCTAGATTCATTTCAAAGAGTTTATCTTGAATTTTATTCGTTAATTCTTTAGAAAAATTATTAGTTATCTCTTCGGGAACATATTTAAGGTATTCTTTTATCTCACTCTGGATTATAAATCCCAATTGATTCATTAATTCTTCTGTAGTTTCGTGTTTCCTTAAGTAAATATTTTTATAAGTCTGAATGTATCTGATATTGAATTTCTTTAACCATTTTCTACCCCGTTGTTCTAATAGCGATAAAGTTTCTCTAGAGCTTGTGTCATTAAAGTTTTCAAATTCAGACTCATACTTAATTAGCTTATCCTCGCAGTATTTTATAACTTGAGCTCTTTCTTTTGAATTTAAGTCTGTATTTGAATTTAGAAAAATGATAACCATGAATTTCTCAAGCAAAAAGTATATCTGAGCCTTAATATTAGACCCGTAGATTTCGAGGTGAGAGAGGTTCTTTATGTTAGCTTGCCCCGCAAAGATTTTAAATGAACTCAAATACATTGAAACCAGGTCAATCTCTAACAAATTATTATGATCCTCTGATAGATAAGACTTAATAGGGCCATAATTATCGTCCGCACTCGAATCATATTCAAAGACCGTAATAGTGTTTCCATACTGATCTGAGATAATAACACCGATAACTGGAGGAATAACATTGAAGTTATGGGAGCGATAGGCTGTTTCAGTTAATTTTTTTTCAACAGAAGAGTTGTCTACTCGAGCTTCGAGCATAAATCTAAATAAATTTTTACACTATAAATTAAAGAGGGTGTGTTGATTTTTAGGAAAAAGTAGAGACATTCCGACATTTATGATCGTGAAACAAAAATTCGTGGTAATTTATAAGAAAAAATTCAAATAAATCAGCTACTACTAATACTCTTCAAATAATTACGCTTCTGGAGTAATATTTGAATTTGTTCATCTACACTAGCTAAATCCATTCGTTCCGATATTTTTCCACCTGATGTTCTTAATTTTTCCCATTTGAGAAAATTTTTTGATAATTCAGTTTGCTCGTTTTCGACTCGTTTAGCTAACAAATTTAAACCATACTTATTAGCAATATTCAAAGCTTGGGCTAATAGCTCTTGAGCTTCCTTAAATTCAAATATCACTAACCGTAATTTAGCCTCCAAGGAGTTCATTTCAATAAGAAGCGAATATACCTTTTCTTTTACGGCAATCGTACGGATTTTATCAATGTAATGCTGAGTTTTATCTAATTCTTTTAAGTTTTTTAAAATTGAGATCAAGGGAGAGTATAAATGAGGGTTGAAATCCTAAATCAAAGTATAGAAATGGAGGAATAAGTTTAGAAATTTGGTTTCTCGAATAACCACACCTAAAAACCTAATCCTCGTTTCTATATCATTTTTTTTCTTTTTTTATTATTATTATTGAAATTATTATTCGTGAAACAAGTATTTCAAATACGATTTCATATATATTTCATACATAAACCAAGAATTAATTTTGTCTCTAAAAATTCCATTATTTCTCAATATTCGGTATTTTCCGCTTATTTTAAAGCAATTCATAATTTTTTACACTTTTGTATAATATCAATGGGTACTAGGTAGATACAAATAAGTTAACTAGCTTAGAAAATTTGGAAAGCTTGGAAAAACTTGAAAAACTTCGTGTTTTGTTTTTAGGTATGAATCCAATTGAAGGGGAAGAAAAACAATTTGCTAAAGATAATATTGAAAGAGATGAGGTAAAAAAATTACTGCAATTTTATAAGAAGTGGAAACAAGCCGATTAATTTCTATTACTAAACTAACGATTCCTATTGTAAGGATTATTATGTAAGTATAACCGAATGAAATAATTGGAGTTTCTACTTCTAATAACTTCTTGATCAGAGTAATACTTACTGATGTTAAATGACTAGCATTATCATTAACAAATATACCAATAGTTATATTACCTTCAGACAAGAGGCTCCATACTGACTGATTAATGTGTAAAATGTTGATTCCAATTGAAGGGATTTAAAAAAAAAAATGTTTATTTATTATTAGATTTAATATCTCAGTGTTTTTGATCGGTCTGATCAACACTCAGAACTGTTAATTTGCGGATTTTTATGTTACTACGTAAGGTCGCATCATTTCGTTGTCTTCGTGATCGAGAATGTGGCAGTGCCAAACGTATCCAGGACCAGTAGCGGGATCGAAGGGATATTGGTTAGTGAACGGATCATATGTGTCGACATCCAAAGGCGCAAACCTGACTCGTATGATAGTGATTTCACCGGGATTTGCTTGGATAGTGTCTTTCCAGCCCATTTCGTTTGGAGCGGGAAGAATAGGCTTTCCCCTTAGGTAGGGAGCCAAGGCAGCAAGACCTGTGGCAGGTGCGCCTACATTTATCGTCGGGTTAGTGAAAGGCAAGTCCGTCATTGGATTTACAACGCCATTCGCCCCATACCAGTCAACAAGGTATTTGTTGACATCGAATTTCTGGCGGCTGATGAGCTGGAACTGTACGAGATGCAGGTGTATGGGATGAGTGTCAGCTGTCGGGTTGACAATAATCCAATCCTCGGTCGATCCAACTTGTGGTTTTTCTGAAATTGCTCCTACCCACTTTTGTCCATCAAGGAATATCTCTGTTGGTCCAAGCATTCCCATTTTCTCGATAAGAGTCAAGGTTCTGCTTGGTGCATTAGTGACTAGTGCTGGTATTGTGCTGGGAAGTGTTAGTGGAATAGTTGTAGGTTGATTCACGTCGCTGAGTGGACCATTGACAGTGAATTGCATTATCGTACCAACTGTCTTTGGATTTGGTGTTGTACCTGACGGGAAGGGAGCATTAGCGCTATTCCTTATGATAACTCTATCACCTGGGGAAAGCGTTGAAAAGTCAATGATAATGTCCATTCTCTCGCCAGGTGCAATCGTCAGGCGAGTGAGCGGAACGGGTGCCGATAAGTAGCCCCCATCGGTTCCAATTTGATAGAATGTTAAGGGTGGTGGATTCAATTGTGGATTCGCGGGTTTAACT
>JAGXNR010000184.1 GCA_019894875.1 Promethearchaeota archaeon
GTCATATATTGCATTAACTACCTCTTTTTCTTACAATTATATAGTTTATAAATTGTTTTTATACTATAAGTATTATTTGACACTTCGCAAGTATTTCGAACTTCGCACTAAGTCTCGCAGTAAAAACTACTTAACGAATTATACGATAATAAAATTAACACACAAACTAAAAAGGAAAAGCGGAAAGATTATGCAAGAAGTAGAAAATATATTTGAAAATGCCTATTACCGAACGAAGAGCATTAAAGGGTTATTCATCCACGATATTTCAAATTTATTCCAAATAATCAGTAATTCTGTAGAGCTCTGTGAATCGCTATTAAAAGGCGAATTAAAAAAAGAGGATATTATTGAATACTTCCAAATTATCACTCAACAATTAACTCGTGGTAAAAAGTTGATTAGGGATGTAAGGAACCTTACAGATTTAGATGAATATAAAATGCCTTTAGAACCAAAGGAAATATTATCCAGGTTGAATAGTGCAATCGATTTTACTCGTATTAGTTTTCCTCAAAAGAATATCGATATCAAAGTTATCTCTAATGACGGAAAGCTTTATGCTATAGCCAATGAGCTTCTGGGAGAACTATTTGAAAACGTACTCATAAACGCCATTAAATATAATAGAAACAATGTTGTTCAAATTGAGGTAGTAATTTCTAAAGTTGAAACTCAATACAAGAATTATGTGAAAATCGAGTTCAAAGACAATGGGATAGGAATAGATGATGCTAGAAAAGCAATGATATTTCAAGAAGTCCCTTTTAAACGAAGACATTCTAATGGCATGGGAATCGGGCTCTCATTAGTAGCAAAGTTAATAGGGTTGTACAATGGAGAGATCTGGGTTGAAGACCGTATAAAGGGAGATTATACACAGGGCAGCAACTTCATAATCTTAATTCCGTTAGCATAAAAAGAAAGTGATGTAAGATGACAAATGGCTATGAAAATATTAAACCAGGTAAATTAAAGAAGGATATCAAGTGGTATACTTATGTAGATTCGCATCTTGACTCGAAATTACAGGATTTCATGGAAGAGTATGAAATTAAAAACCAGGCTAAAATAATAAGAAATCTTGTGGATTACGGTATAGGCTATTTTACGGCTATATTTCAAAAGAAACCACATAAGGATCCTCAAAATTACGATGAAACCCAGCTTGATAAATTAATTAGAAAGGCAATAGACGCATACGAAATAAATAATAACTTTCAGGAAGAATTAAAGCAAAAACTCTCTCCCCTCAAGTTATCACTCTTAATGTTAAATAATTATATAGAAGAAAACGGAAAATTTTCAGAAGATATTCAGAATGCATTACACGCTTTAGAAGATTTAGAAATATCTGTAAAGCAGCATTTCGAAGCCCCAAATGTAAGGAGATTCATAAAAAAAATTGACATCTTATATATTGAAGATAATGAATTAGAGAGAAAAACTGTTGATCTTTTTTATAAAGCACAGGGAGTAAATATAATATCCGTGGAGACTTCTGATGAAGCTTTATACCTTCTGAAGACCCTAACGCCAAGAGCTATATTACTCGATATTAATCTAAAGACTAGTACTATAAATGGGGAAAATTTATGTCAAATGCTAAAATCAAACGCTCAGTACAACTCTATTCCAATAATTCTAATATCAGCAGTTTTTGCACAGAAAGAAAAAGAGCAAATCTTAAGAAGTACAGGGGCAGATGATATAATTTTTAAACCCATTGACAAATTGAAAGAGTTAGATGTTCTGTTCAAATATTTAAAACATTGATATTGAATAGAAATATTAACCATTAAACTATTTTTTTTATTTTTTTTATTTTTACCATTCTAAATATTGAGACACCATGTAAAGAATGAAGGAAGATTAGTGTACTCGTTAATAAGAACTGACACGGATTTTCCCAATCATATTCTCATTTATCTTGATTTAAGTTAAAATAATCATTTACCAGGCTATAAAATTTCTTTAATACCTCTTCTCCTCTGTCTGTCGTCTTATATTTTAAAATGTCATCTTCATTTAGTTGTTCAATTAAATTTCGAGATAAGAGAAATTGAAGTGTCTCTTTTATGGCACTTGTTTTTAAACGCGTTTTTCGTAATAACCACGTTTGAGTTCTTTTTACCCGAAGACAAAATTCCAATACTTCCGCCCAGATTTCAAATTTACTACGCCTTGAAGAACTCATTGATATATCACCTAAATTATAATTATGAGGGCTCCTCTTTATCAAAAGAAATTGAGTTATTATAAGAAATATGCTCTAATTCTTCAGCCCATTCGTCTAATTTAGGGAATAAATCTTCCCATTTGTTGAATTCTTTTCTTATTTTAAATGAAGTCATTAAATTCATTAACCAAAAGAATAGCATTGATAGAAATAATGATATCATACAAATACTTATTAAAAAATTCGCAGTTCCCGCATCCAAAATGCGTGTAAATAAGAAAATAACATAGAAACCTGAGAGGAAATTAAAGAATAGGAATGTATTCACCAATTTATTCAAAGTTGTTTTTTCTTTTGAATAACGATTAAAAAATGCGTAAAAATTGGTAATGTAAGGGACAATTCCGTCATAGAGAGCATTTCGTGTTTGATCTTCCTTTTTAAACTGTTTGAGAGAACGATTCCCCCTAATTATGAATAAACCGTAAAAGATTATCTGTATTCCCATTTGAATAATTAGTAAGGAAAGAACTATAGTTAGGATAATAGTCACAATATCTCCAAATAAGCCATATCTTTGAGATAAATCCGTCCTTGCTTGCCCCATAAGCAGTAAATATGTCCATAGAATAATAAATCCTACAGCAAAAGAAAATACCAAGATTAACGAAGAGAAATGAATTTTAAACAACTTATTAATTCTTTTAAATTTGGTATATAACGATTTTTGGCTTTGAATTAATCCATTTTTTTCATTTTCGATTTCTTCCATATTTTCACCTTAAAAGTTACTATAATATACAATGGATTAATGATATTTAAGTATGTAAGGGCAAATGGTGGCTAGGAACCTATAGTCTTTAGTTATACAAATTTTTTGAATTGTAGTAATAATGAAACGGGATAATATCAATCAACGCAATTAAAGCCAATTACCTCATAATGAAAAGGATTGATTATTTTTTCTAAATCCTTTTTAATTATAAATACATTAGATAACCTTAATAACTATAGAAATATAATGTGAAGTCAAATGCCATCCGAGTTTGAAGAGAAACTAGAAAAATATGCTGAAATTATATTAAAAGTTGGGTTAAATTTCCAACCCAAACAACGATTACTCATCGGAGGACCGACTTCTGGATATGATGGCGTACCTTTTGAGGCAGCTCCTTTGGTAAGGGTAATTGCTAAAAAAGCCTATCAAATGGGAGCTAAATTGGTTGATGTCATTTGGGCAGATGACCAATTACGCTTGATTAGATTTCTGCATGGGCCTAAAAGATCGCTTAAAGAAGTCCCAAAATGGAGAATCGATGCGAGACTCGATATTTCTCAAGCGGGAGATGCGCATATTAATATTATTAATCCAAATCCCGATTTATTAAAAGATGTAGATCCAAGTTTGATTATGAAATTTCAACTCTATTTAAATAAGCATCTATATCCTGTATTAAACCTGGTGAGTCAATATGCTTTAAATTGGTTAGCGATTTCCGCACCAAACAAGGCTTGGGCAGACAAAATGTTCCCAGATATACCCTCAAATCAACGAATTCAGAAATTATGGGAGGTTATATTTAAAATTTGCAGAATAGATGAAGATAATCCGATTTCTGCATGGAAAGCTCACATTGAAACCCTTCATAAACGGTGCGATTATTTGAATCTGAAACAGTATAAGGCACTAAAATTAACTTCTCCAGAAACAAACCTAACTATTGGGTTACCTAAGAACCATGTTTGGCATGGTGGGAGTGTAAAATCACAGAACGGAATTGATTTTACTCCAAACATGCCTACCGAAGAGATTTTTACGATCCCACATAAAGATCGGGTGGACGGGGTTGTTAAAACTACTAAACCCGTTTTTTTTCAAGGAAGAGTTATTGAAGAGTGTATATTCACTTTCTCTAAAGGGTGTATAATCGAGGCAAAAGCTAAAGTTGGCGAAGATATAATACTTAAAACAATAAATATCGATGACGGTGCTCGAAGATTAGGGGAGATTGCGTTAGTGCCTCATAGTTCTCCTATATCAAAGATAGGATTGCTTTTTTATAATTCGTTAATCGATGAAAATGCCTCAAATCATATTGCAATAGGTCAGTCTTTTAAAAATTCATTGAAAAATGGTAAAAATTTAACCGATGAAGAATTCATGGCTGCTGGAGGGAACCAAAGCATTATTCATATTGATTTTATGATTGGCTCAGGAGAAATGAACGTTGATGGTGTATTAGATGATGACAACACAGAACCAATAATGCGAAATGGAGAATGGGTTTTT
>JAGXNR010000185.1 GCA_019894875.1 Promethearchaeota archaeon
GTGTCAGATGGAAAGTATAATCCAAGAATAATTATGGAAGAAATTGTATTGGGTCAAGATGAGATGTTAATACATCAACAAGATCCTAATGTATGGTTATGTTCTACTTGTCAAAAATGTGTGGAGAACTGCCCGCAAGGAATAGAATTGACGGAAATATTCACAACAATCAAGAATGAGTGTTTCAAGAGTGGCACATGTCCTGATTCTTTCATAATGCAAACCAAAATGGTTTATGAAAATGGATTAGCAATTCCATTTACACCACCGATTCTTCGAAGACGCGATCAGTTAGGATTACCCCAGATTAAAGTTGCTAATATTGAAGAAATTCAACAATTGATGAAAGAAGCAGATTTAGATGTAAGTAAACTAGAGACGGAGGTTAAGGAATAATGACAAGTACACCAAAATTAAATATGAAATCAGGTAGAAGCAAGGAAGGTTATGATGTATTTTTAGGTTGTGTAATACCCGCCAGATTACCATTTCTAGAAGCAAGTGCACGTAAGATTTTTCAAAAGTTAGGAATTAAATTGAATGATGTTGAGGGTTTTAGTTGTTGTCCGGATCCGACGGGTGTAGAACTAGTTTCTCATAAAGTTTGGCTTGCCATGGGTGCTAGAAATTTATCCCTTTCAGATGCTGAAGATGGAGTTATTTCTTTTTGTTCAGGTTGTGTTGAAACTCTTAAGGGTGTGAATTATGCAATAAAAAAAGGGCATGCACAAAAAGAGGTAAACCATCTCTTAGGTAAAATTGGAAAACATTATGAAGGTGCTATAGAAGTCTCGCATTTTGCTCAGGTGTTATTCCAGCAACTTAAAAAAGTAAAAAGTGCAGTCTCTAAACCTTTAAAGGGATTTAATATCGCTGTCCATTATGGTTGTCATTACCTTAGACCCTCGGAAATAATACAATGGGATGACCCATTTAATCCTGTAACACTTGATGTAATAGTGAAAACTCTTGGAGCAGAATCTATCCCTTATGAACATAAGATGGAATGTTGCGGAAATCCAACCTCCAAAACCGATAAGGATTTATCATTATTAATGACTAAGAAGAAACTTGAAGCTATTCAAAAAACCAAAGCTAATTGCATTGTTGTCGTTTGTCCCGCTTGTTACCAGCAATTTGATTTTAATCAAAAAGAAATAAATAAAACTTACGGAACAGATTTTAACTACCCAATTTTTTACCTATCAGAAATCGTTGCTTTAGCATTTGGTTTTACTCCAGACGAATTAGGATTTAAATTTCATGCAACCAAACTGAAACCGTTTCTTGAAAGTGTAAAACTCTGATTTGAAAAGTGAATACTAACTTTATTTTTTCTTTTAATTTGTTTTATTAAAAGTCCGAAATCATTTTATTTCTTAATATTATTTCAATGATATTGATTAGTAAATTTTAAATAAGATTTGATTTAAGATGATAAAAAATTAAAGTTGAAAGGTATGGAATATAAACATCTTTTAATAGAAAAACGTGATGATCATATAGCTATCATTACGTTTAACAGACCAGATCAGTTAAATAGACTCAATTCTGCACTTATGAATGAAATTGAGCAATTAACCAGAGAGTTTCAAGATGATGCAGAAACTCGTGTAGTGATTTTTACTGGAGCAGGCAATCTATTCAGTGGAGGTGCGGATTTGGGAGAACAGCGGCCTCCAACTACGATGCTTGGATCACTGAGAGCCATTCAAAATGGTCCACGAATGATCCGCAAGCTTTATATGATGGACCAGATTACAATAGCAGCAATTAATGGAGGTGCTTTTGGTGGAGGGGCAGGTATTGCGTCTGCTCTTGATTTTCGAATAGGTACAGAGAATTGTATGGTTGGTTTTCCTGAGAGTAGATTAGGGATGAACTTAAGTTGGACAATACTTCCAATAATTGTACATTTAATTGGGCCTACGTATGCAAAGGAAATGACTATCTTAGGCAAGAATATAGATGCTCAAACATTATTAAAGTGGGGTTTTCTAAGTGAATTAGTACCTAATGAAAACTTACTAGAACGAGCAATTGAAATCGGAAAGAATTACGCTTTAATACCTCCTATTCCTGCTCAAATGATTAAAAAAAGTATTAATCATATAAGTGGGGCACTAGATCAAGCAATAATGCATATGGAGATGGATCAAATATTATTGACATATCAAACAGAGGATCTGAAAGAAGGCATTGACTCTTTTTTTGGAGGACGTGAGGGTAAATTTAAGGGAAACTAAATTTATGATAAAGGATTTATACATATTACTTGATTTAAGAATTAAACAAAAAAATATGGATGATTATGGAATATAAGCATCTTTTGATTGAAAAACGTGATGATCATATAGCAATAGTTACACTTAACCGTCCAGATCAGCTAAATACATTAAATTCAACGCTAATGCGTGAAATTGAATATTTAACAGAAGAGTTTCAAGAAGACACAGAAACACGTGTAGTGATTTTTACTGGTGCGGGTAAGCATTTTAGCGGAGGAGCAGATTTAAAGGAACAGAGAGCACCCTCCACTCTACTTGAACAAACGAGAGCTAAACAAATAGGACCAAGAATGATACGTAAAATCTTTATGATGGATCAAATTACGATTGCAGCCATCAACGGTGGAGCTTTTGGTGGAGGTTGTTGTATTGCTGCCGCTTGTGACTTTCGGATCGCAACAGAAAATTCTATGTGCGGTTATCCTGAATCGAAATTAGGTATGAATTTAAGCTGGTTGAGTCTTCCTCTGACAGTGCATCTAATAGGACCCACACATGCAAAAGAAATGATAATTTTAGGTGAAAACAATGATGCCCAAACGCTATTAGAATGGGGATTCATAAGTGAAATTGTGCAAAAGGAGAAATTGTTAGAACGCGCATTGGAAATTGCAGAGACTTATGTCAATGTCCCCCCAATTCCCGCGCAAATGATTAAAAAGAGTATTAATCACATCATAGGTGCGCTGGATCAAGCAATAATGCATATGGATGCGGATCAACATTCATTAACGATGACAACAGAAGACTTAAGGGAAGGGATTGCCGCATTTTTTGGTAAGCGTAAAGGTAATTATAAGGGAAATTAAGAAGAATTAAAGTAACTTTATACTTTACTTATTTTTTCCATTAAATTACATCAATTCGAAATCGATTATTTATATTGAGAAACAAAAAGCATGAAAATTTATTTTTGTAGAACAAAATATATTTAAAATAAAAAAAGTATATAAATAATTAATTTGTCAATATAATTTGAATAATTTTAACCAAAGCATTTACTACCTAAACTAAATTTTATTTTCAGAGAGGAAAATTGAAGGGCATCCGGAAAACAATAAGGAATTGGAAACAATATGGGAAACTTTCAGATTTAGGTGAAATTTCTCGTCGTAAGTTTTTTAACAATTGCTTTGATGGAGCATTAACTTGTGCGGGCATAATTAGTGGTATATTTATAAGTTTTCTGAACCCAGGAAACACAATTCAATTTACACCTCAATTTATCTTGATTACAGGTTTCGCAACCACTTTAGCGATTGGTATCTCTGGTTTATGGGGGGCTTTCCTATCTGAGGAGGCTGAGCGCAAGAAAAAAGTATCAGATATGAAAAGAGATATGGCAATCATTGAAGACAAAAATGATGCTGGAGAAGAAGTTAAGGAAGAGAAGAAACATAAAGTTCCTAGAACACTCCTCGAAAAAGCTGAGAGATTCGCTACTATTGTTGCATCTCTGGTAGATGGGGGTGCTCCTGCCATCGGAAGTACGCTTCCACTAATTCCATTTTTCTTTGGGGGACCGTTATCGATTATTCATTTTTCCTTTTCCTATGTTATTCTTGCGGGGATACTCATATATTTAGGAATATTTTTAGGAAATATTTCAGGGGGAGGAAAGTTAAGATATGCACTCCACTTAGTAACTGCCGGGGTAGTAACATTAGTGGTTACTTTATTGCTTGGTCAAATAACTTAAAAATACACGATTTTTATTTCTCTATTTTATTATAATAAATTTTATCTTTTGGGTTTCATTTTTCTTTATATTAATAAATAACATCGAGATTAATTTTGAAAGCATTTATAGGAATTGATATTGGCTCGTTGGCCACAAAAATTGCTTTACTTGATAATGGAAATTTAGTAGACTTTCGAACAGAGAGATCTACCTATGATTTTAAGAGAATAGGCCTTAATTTATTTAATGATATTCTTGAAGCAAATAATTTACACAGAGATGATGTTTTTTGTATGAGCACGGGTTACGGTAGAAATACAATTGACTTCGCCGATGATAGAATTACTGAAATAACCGCTCACGCTCGGGGAGTCCAATTTTTCTTCCAAGAGGCTCATTCTGTGATAGACATAGGTGGTCAAGATAGTAAAGCCATTTTAATA
>JAGXNR010000186.1 GCA_019894875.1 Promethearchaeota archaeon
AATTATAAAAGTTCCATTTATTTGCATTGTACCCATAAGGATGAATATTCCTATAAAGAATGTAATAACCTTTAGATCAGTTTTGAGAAGAATTTCGTTAAATTGTTTTCGATTTAAAAGACACATGGTAACCGCGCCAACGACAGCAACTAAATAAGCTTCAGGGATAATGATGAGTGCAATAATAATCCCCATAAAATATATTGAATTGAAGGCAAATTTCTTTTTATTAACAATAATTATGTTAGGATCCATGATATCAAGAAGAATTTTTTTATAACTTTCAGGAGGGGGTTCTTGTTTTCTAAGCATGGTAAAATCTATAAGGAAAAGGGTGTAAATTAGGGTTGGAATAACTATCAGAGAAAAACTTGATATAAAGTAAGTAAAATTAAGTGAAAAAGCATTTGCTATAAGAATATTCTCAGCCGAACTAAAAGGAGTAAAAATAGATCCAATATTAATCGTAAAACTAAGCCCAAAAAGATAAGGTGCGGGATTTATTTTCAGGATTTTACAAGCTCGTATAACGAGGGGTACAAAAATAAGTCCTACTGTAATATCAGAGATAATTGCTGATGTCATACTTGCCATAAAACAGATCACAAAGAAGAATTTTCTATGATCAGCTTTCGTCCAATGAATGGTTTTTAACACGATCCACTTAAATATTTTATTTTCTTCCATAATGGCAACTATAATTTGCATACCGATTATAAAAAATATAGGTTCAAATTCGATATAGCTTATAAATTCTGTAAACCCAACATCAAAGATAATACTGGCAACAACACACGCAATAACTGCGGACATTATTGTAAAAGAAATATAATCTAATCGTTCCTTAGTAAAAATTATCATTATCGCTATAAATAGAACAGCTGAAATAATAATTGATACAATCTCATTCATCTTAGGATATCCTCAATTAAATTAAATAAATCTAACTAATTCATATTTCTCTAATTTCCTTATTATGTTTTGCCGATTACGGTTCGATAATATATAGTTTCTAATAATAAGATTTTTTTCAAAAAAAAAAAAATCATATACTATAATTAACTGTTAATTTAAAGTTTATTTCGTAAAAAGAGCATAATTGCTTTCTGCCCATGGAGTCTATTTTCTGCCTGATCAAAAACAATCGATTGTTGACCGTCAATTACTTCGGCGGTTTGTTCGTATCCACGCATTGCTGGTAAACAATTCATAAAAACCGCATCTGATTTTGCTGCGTTCATAATTGTTGATGTAACTTGAAAAGGCATAAAAGCTTTTATCCGTTCTTCTTCCTGTTCTTGGGGTATCCCATAACTCATCCAGCTATCAGTATATATAACATCAGAATCTTGAGCTGCTTCTAGAGCATTATGGACAACTGTTACTTCAGCCTTAGTTTCTTTAGATAAATCTGAAACCTCGTCTAAAACTATTTGTTCAGGTAAAAATTTAGGACTATTTGGGCAGGCAATATCCAACTTCAAGCCAAAAATTGCACACATCCTCATTAGATCATAAGTCACATTATTGTGTGCATCTCCGAAATAAGCTAGTTTAAAATTTTTAAGTCTTCCTTTTTTTTCTTGGATAGTCTGAAAGTCCCCAAGAATTTGACATGGATGAGCAAAATCATCAAGCATATTGATAACGGGAACATCAGCATATTTAGCAAGATCCCAGATATTTTGTCTTTTAAATACGCGTGCAGCAATAATATTTACGAACCTTGATGCAACTTTGGCTGTATCACTTATATTTTCTTTTTTCCCTAGAGGAGAATCCTTTATCGAATAAAAAATCGCATGACCACCTAACTGGTGCATTCCTGTTTCAAAAGAAATTCGAGTTCTTAAGGATGGTTTCTCAAATAGCATCAAAAGTGTTTCTCCTTTTAGGAAATCGCTAAATCCTCCAGGATTTGCTTTTATTTTAATAGAAATATTAATAATTTTTTCACATTCTTCTTTTGTGAGATCCGAAATTTTAGTTAAATGCCTTAACAATTAAATCTTCCTTTTACAATGATAGTTAGTATAAACATTAAGACAAAAAAGTACTTTATTAAAAATTTTTTTTAAATTTTCGAAAAATTTTTTGGTTATACAAGTTTTGCACATATGGAATGAGTGAAAAAGTAGAAGATCGAATAAAAGAGCTAGAAGAACGATTAGCTTCCACCAAAGTAAACAAAGCTACACAAAAAAGCATAAATTTCATTAAAGCACAATTAGCCAAGCTCCGAGAAAGCCTGATTCAAATTGTAAGTTCCAAAAAAGGTGGCGGTGGTGGTTTTGGGATTAAAAAATCGGGTGATGCGCAAGTAGCATTTATTGGATTTCCTTCTGTTGGGAAATCTTCTTTATTAAATTTGCTAACTGAAGGCGATACTCATTCTAAAGTTGCATCATATGATTTTACTACAGTTACAGCTATACCTGGTATGATGAAAATCGAAGAAGCCAAGATACAGCTTATTGATTTACCGGGAATAGTTTTAGGCGCAGCAACCGGAAAAGGAAGAGGGAAAGAAGTTTTAGGCGCTGTAAGGACAGCTGAATTGATCTTAATAATTATATGTTTTCGCGAAGATAGTACAATCAACTTTCTGGATTTAAACAAAATTCGAAATGAACTTTTTAATGCTGCAATCCGTTTAAATACTCGACCAGCACGTATATCTATTAAAGAACAAACTCGAGGTGGGATTCATTTTACTTCAAAAGGACCTCAATCTATGGTTAAAAGTGAAGTTAAAGCCTTGTTAAACGAATTAGGTATAAATAATGCAGGAGTATATTTTTCTGAACCAAGAATTACACCAGATCAGTTAATTGATTTTGTTATGGGAAATCGGGTTTATGCTAAAGAATTTGTTGTAATTAATAAAGCAGATTTGATGAAGACTCCTCTCTCACCAGAAGAAATCACAGAATCTATTGGACATAATCATTGGGTTATGATTTCAGTAAAAAATCAAGAAAATATAAATGCTCTTCGTCACAGCATATTTCAAGAATTGAATTTAATCCGAGTATATTTGAAACCTCCTAAAGAGGAAGCAGACATGGATGAACCAATAATCCTTCATAAAGGAGATAACATGGAAACTCTTTGTCGTAAGATTCATAAAAGATTTGTGAAAGATTTTCGGTTTTCGCTAATATGGGGGAAATCTGCTAGACATCCAGGTCAAAAAATTGCTAATTTAAATCACATAATTGAAGATGGTGATATAATTTCAATTTATACCAAAATTTAACAGGTTTAGTCCTATTATAACTAATTATTATTGATATTTTTACCTTATTTACTATTTATATTCTGGTACAAAATCAAAAACTTTTTTCACCAAAACTATCGCGTCTTTAAATCTACTAACATTATGATAATTTTTCTCAACATCAGAAGAATATTTAGATACAAACTGCTCATTAAATTGCTTTAAACCATATCTTAATGATTTACACGATTTTGAAGAGACTATTACAGATGCAATTGGATGTACAAGATCATGTTGAACAAGGAGAACTGCTTGATCCGTATGAACTTCTCGCACCTTACCTTTGTGCAAAAGTTCATTCAATACACTACTAATTGCTTGAAGCATCATAGAAAAGAAATTCTCATCGATTTTTCGAAGTTCTGCCCAATCATGCATAAATAAAGTGGTTCCGCTCCCTGTTTCTAGCACTATAATCCTATATGCTTTAAAACGTAATACATATATGAGTTTTGGTTCTTGCCAGATTACTACAACAGTAATTAAAGCCCCAATTCCATGAACAACAAATCCAAGAGGATTAAAAATTCTTAAATTGGGAATAGACCCAATTACATACATTAATACTGTTACAATCGAAAATAGAGCACTCCCTAATAATAGAAGTGTAGCTTTTTGCCTTAATTCAGTTGGGGATTTTCTCCATGTTTTATAACTCCAGCTAAAATAAAATAAAACATACATAATGAGAAAAACAATTTGGAAAATTCGGCAAAGCCCTACAATATGAACACCGTATCCGATTTTTACTTCCATACCAGGAAGAAAGGAAGTGTTAAACAATGGAAGAAAAGCGAACAGTAAAAATAGCAATTCAACTATGACTAAGATTGAAATCCTTATAGCACTTACATTTTCTTTTTCAATAAGTTCTATATAGATAAAGAGACATAAAACCCCAATGGTGTGTGGGATGAAAGCAATAGCCATAATTAATGGTGTATAAGTTAGATGGGCTGTAGCATCCAGAGACCAAAACAAAGCTTGAAGAAACCAATTTGTTGAAAATATTAGGATGACTCGATTCTTTCTCCTTCTTGCATAAAGAAATGTAAGTATCCCATTAACTAATGATAATGTAGCTGCAATAACAGTTGTAA
>JAGXNR010000187.1 GCA_019894875.1 Promethearchaeota archaeon
GATCTTAAATGAAATTGAAAATTTTAACTTAATTTTTTTGTTTTATAATAGTTGAGGTTACAACTAGCTGAAAAATTGAAACAAATATCTGGAGGTAAGATCTTAGATGTTGGTGCTGGAAATGGGGAATCCATTTTAACTCTAATCGGTTTTTTGAAAAGTTATGGAGTAAAAATATTAAAAATTCCTACTGTTTTGAAAGACCTAAAAGCTTTACGGCATTATTACCTAAAATAGCTTCGACTTCCTCTTCTGTAAATTGTATTCCTTTAGGTGCTTTCTTCGGAAGGTCTCGAATTAGTTGAATGTAATCCTTGGTTGGAATAATTATATCATATATAGGCCCATCTGACGCGAACATTACTTTTTCCAATCCGGCGTAGTCTATTAAATCCCTTAATTCTCTACAGAATAATTCGTATTTACCGAATGCGTATGCTTGCCACATTGCCATATCCCCATATAAGTTAGGATAAAATGCGGCAAGTGCTGCCCATTCCCTCCATTTGGGCGCACTACCCATATGAGCTGCTATTATCTTTAAATTGGGGACTTTATTTGATGTTTCTGAGAGTAAAATTGGCTCGGTATATTTACACATGGCAGGAGGACCTAATGGACCTGTATGTGTAAGCAAAATACCATTCTTTTTTTCCAAATATTTCAAAAGTTTGATTGATTCTGAGCTAGTTGGATCATACCCCCCATCGCAATGATATTTCAACCCTTTCATTCCATATTCTTCAAAACATTGCGTCAACATGTCTAATGCGTTTTCTCTCCTTGGATCGATACCCGCAAAAGCAACCAAACGATCAGGATATTTATTAGCTATATCAGCAATTGCCTTATTAGCCATCTGAGCGGTTACCTCTGTCATCCCCACTCTATCTACATTATCCACAGTATTTACGCACGTAACATCAATACCTGCTTCATTCATCCATTTAATTATTTTTTCCCCGGTTTCATCAGGATATCGTTTAGCAGCTCTTCGAGCCAAGGTTTCGTCGTCGATCTTTATCCCAGCTGCCTTAGCCAATCTAGATTGCTCTCCCATAAACCCTAAATAATCTTCATATTTTCTCTCTGGATAGGGGATTAGGTGATAATGCACATCAATAATCATTTTTTTACTTCTTTCTTATAAATTTTTTTTATTATCCTTTAATTCTTTTACAATATGATAATTTCTGAATACCATTTCTCTATTTAAATGTTAATGTTTGTAAAAATAACAGTTCAATACACTAATATATAATAACTTAAAACAATAATGTATTTTTGAGATAGTTATGCTTTCATTCGATGAGAGTAAACACCTATACATTATTTGAAATAGCCCATTTTATACGAAAAATTATAAAAGATAAGATGTCTGTTTTTGATTATATTAGATTAAAAAACTAGAGTTTTGTCCATGGTTTCAGATTTAAGAGGATTTTATCCCCTAGCAATGGTTAACATCACCAATAGGTGTACTTTAAAATGTAAACATTGTTTTGTTTTTCGAGAGGGTAATCCTAATTCTCCTTCAAAAAATAATGAAATACCTACTGACTTAATGTTAAAGGAGATTAAAAAATACAAACGAAAATATGGAATTTATTCGATGGTGTGGATGGGAGGAGAACCACTTCTTCGAAAAGATGTGTTAAAATCAGGGATTAAACTATTTTCTCGAAATGTAATTACTACGAATGGAACACTTCCTCTTATAAACTTGAAACCCCGTATAAAATGGGTGATATCCTTAGACGGACCAGAAGATTTAAATGATGAAATTCGCGGGAAAGGGAGTTTTAAAAGAGTTATAACAAACTTACTGAATTTACCAGATAATTTTACTGGCGATCTTCAATGTCAGTGTGTAGTTACAAAGAAGAATCAAGATTCTTTGGAAGACCTTATTAACTTCTTAATCAGAGAAACTCCAATTAGAGGATTAACGTTTACATTTTACGTTCCCCGGAAGAATGATACCTCTGAATTTGCTTGGAAGTCTTTAAAGGCCCGTGATTATGCCGTGAAAAAAGCTTATACCATGAAAAAGCAATATCCAACCTTCATACTTAATAATGAATTAGCAATTGAATTGCTATTATCTCAAAATGCCTTGTCAATAACCGATAATTGTCCATTGAAGAAATTTATGTTACCCCTTTATTTAGGCGATAAAGGGTTTGAGATTCCATTTTGTTGTTATGGAAATGATGTGAACTGTGATTTATGTGGATCTTTTGGAGTATTTCATTTTGCTGCTTTAATAAAGAAAGATCCGAAAATTAATTTTGAAAATAAAAATAGTTCACATTTGTTAGTTTGAACAATCAAGGTATAAAAAGATAAGCTAATTGTAAAGAAAATCTTTCCCAATCTTTCTGGGAATGTAAATTACTCTCATTTTTTCATATTGTTCTAGGTTTTTTATATTTTCGTATTAAAAATTAGTAATTTTGATTGAAAGAATGAAAAAACTTTTTGAGAATAATTAATTTAAGTTTTTAAGGTGGTATGTTGAATCAAATTGACTTTTATGAGAAATTATTCTACCCAAAAACTCTTGCCTTTATAGGTGCTAACCCTCGGAGGATCTGGCATTTGATGGGTTACATAAGCAGGTTTCCAAAGGATTCTCTCTATATTGTTTCAAATTACTATGATGAATTGATGGAAAAACATAAAGAATTCTTACAAGGTGTGACTATTTACAAAGATATTTCAGAGATTCCTGATGAAATAGACCACAGTGTAATTTCGGTCAGCAGATATAGACTATTAGAAACAATAAAAAAATGTTTAGAAAAAAATTTTTATACTATTCATGTATTTTCTGCAGGAACTGGTGAATTCGATGAGAAAGGCTTTGAGATTGAAGCGGAACTATATGATCTATTCAAAAATAACCCAAACAGCCGACTTGTGGGTCCAAACTGTATGGGGATCTACAGCCCAAGAGGGAAATTCTCATATAGTGGAGGTTTTAGTGAACAAGCAGGCAATTTTGCATTAGTTTCACAAAGTGGAGATCTTACTAATCGGATTGTTTCTAATCTAAATACCAAAGGTGTTTATTTTTCTTTTGCTGCGAGTGTAGGAAATTCTATTTCCCTAAGATCCTCAGATTTGATAGATTACTATAATGAAGACGAAAATACAGATGTTATATTATCTTATATGGAAGGATTTTCTCAATTTCGAAAATCAGAATTTGAAGGTAGAATTTTTTTGGAATCATTGAAGAATAATAAGAAACCATTACTTCTGTTGAAAGGTGGAATTTCAGAGTTAGGAAAAAGAGCAGCAAGCAGTCACACAGGCTCATTAGCTTCACAAAATGAGATTTGGAATTCCTTATTCAAACAAACAAATGCAATTCCAATAGTATCGTTGGAAGAATTGATAGATACTGCCGTATTGTTTAGATTTTGTAATAATTGTGAACCCAAACATAACAGTGTACTAATGATAACTTATAGTGGAGGATCTTCAGTGCTAGGTGTAGATTCAATTGCTCGTTTGAATGCTGGAATAGATGTTCCTGCAATTAGAGAACCTACTAATTCCAAAATGAAAGAATTAATCAGAGTCGGTTCTATAACAAATCCTTTGGATCTCCCGGATGTTAGAGATGATAATATTCGATTTGAATTATTCAAATTAGCTATTAGTGAAGATTACCTATCAGGTGCTATTCGACTTAGCACAGGACCTAGATGGAGGGGACAAGATAAAGATGAAGAAGCAATTCAGAGATTTTATACAGATTTAATAAGATACAAAGAAATATGCGATAAATTAGGAAAACCTTTCATGTTAACTGTTCCTAATTCATCAATCGACAAAGATTTCAAAAAAAAGCTAATTGAATTGGAAATACCTGCGTTCTCTGGCTTCGCAAGGGCAGCTAAAGCTTTTTCGAATTTGTATCGTTATAAAAATCCTAAAATAAGGTAAATTAAAAGATAAAGAAACTGCTGAGAAACGAGTAATAAACCTTTAAAAACTAAAACTATTCATATAATGAAATTAATAAAAAATTTGTAGGAATCAAAAATGACAGAAGTAGAAGAAAGCTATGAACATATTCGCAAATTATTCAGTAGTGGATATTCAACTCCATTACCAAAACATGAACTCACATATAAATTAATCCAGAATATGTATCATGATGAGGAAGCCTTAATGATTTTATCAAGCTTCAAAGAAATTAGGGAATATCTTACTGTTGGCCAGATCAGCGAAAAATCAGGTATAGAAGATAAGGAAAAATTAAAAAAAATGCTCGATCATATGGTCTATAAGGGTACCCTTATGAGAGGAAGAAATTCAACATATTACATGTTTTCATATTTACCGGGAATTTTCGAAGCATATTTC
>JAGXNR010000188.1 GCA_019894875.1 Promethearchaeota archaeon
AGTAATGCCTGGAGTATGGAATTTCGCTACCTGAAATTACGACAGTTAATAATAGGATGGGTCAGCTATTTTAGGTTAGCAGATATAAAGACGAAATGCCAAGAACTCGATGTATGGACCAGACGCAGGATTAGGATGTGTTATTGGAAACAATGGAAGAAGATCAAGACCAGACATGATAATCTAAGAAAATTTGGTATTGATAACTCCAAGGCATGGGAATATGCCAACACCAGAAAAGGCTACTGGAGAATCTCCAACAGCCCCATACTTGCTCTAACCTTTACTAACGAAAGGCTTAAGAATCTAGGATACCTTAGTTTTTCAGAAAGATATACACAAGTAACTAATTTCTAACGAACCGCCGTATACCGAACGGTACGTACGGTGGTGTGAGAGGACGGTAGATAAATTAATTATCTACCTCCTACTCGATTTTTTAAATTATTTTTCAAAAAAAGAAGGATTTGAGTCTGAAAAGTAGAATATAATTATAAAATATGTTATAACTGTCTTAATATTTATATATAAAAAATGAAGAAAAACTCTTAGTTGTTTAAAATAAATAGTAAATTATTAAGTAATAAAATAATTGATTAAGGAGTAATTTATGATCAACGAATATGAAATTTATGCTCTCAAGTATGCAGGTCCTTCCCCCGGACCAGGGGCAATGGGCATTTGGAATAAAGATTGGGATAAGATGATAAGTTATAGTTTTTATTTATGGTGTATCAAAGGAAATAATGAAACTATAGTCGTCGACACAGGGGAAACACCTTCTTTCGCTATGGAAATGAAACTCCCCGAATATTCTAGCCCGGTAGAAGTTCTTTCTCGAATCAAGGTGAAGGCTGAGGAAGTACGAAAAGTGATCATTACCCATTGCCATCGTGATCATGTAAATGGGGTGAGTCTTTTTCCCAATGCTACTTTTTACCTTCAGGAAGCAGAATATTATTTCTGGGCTAAAAACCCGATTGCCTCTCGTCCACCTTTCAAATATTCTTTGGATGAAACTGCTATTGGTTATCTGAAATCTCTAGAAGGAACAGATCGGCTTTCATTGCTTCAAGGTGACCAGAAGATACTACCAGGGATTGAATGTCTCTTGGCGGGTGGGCATACCATTGCTAATCAGGCTGTAGCCGTTAATACGAATAAAGGTACTGCCATTATTGGTTCAGATTGTGGCCATTTCTTCAGGAACTATCGGGAGGATTGGCCTAGTATATTTATTACTAATCTAGTAGAATGGATGAAAAGCTATGACAAGTTGCGTGCAAAAGCGTCTTCTATGGACTTGCTATTTCCAGGGCATGATCCTATCATGACTGAAAATTATCCCAAGATAGCAGAAGGGATAACTAGGTTAGTATAGAGTAAAAAAATTATTAAATATAAATAGAAAACGGTTTTACTATCTCAACAGTTCGGTTAGTTCTTCTTACTTTTTGTAATGAATTTATAATCGATAATAATATCAAGTATTAATCATTTCTTCTAACTTTTGATACACTTTTTCAGTTTCCTCACTCATACAAAAAGTTCGAAAATCGTCCTGTCTGGGGAGCCAAGACAATCACCAGCCCTTTGGCCTTTGCTGAAGGGCTTTTTTATTTTTATGAATTATTTTCTAGAAAAAGAAGGATTTTTAAAAGATTTTGTCGTATATATAAAATAGATAAAATAAATGTATCTATTTTATAAACCACAAATATTAAAAGATTTGCTCCAACTAATATACCCAATTTCTAATTAATGATGCTTCATTGATTATTCCACTAAACTACTTTTATATAATACAAACTATTTCATTATATTTAAATAATTTATACAAGATAAAATAGTACTAACTACTAATTTATTAAATTATAATGATAAGAAATAGGAAATTTTTACAGAAACCAAATTATTAAGTATATTTTTTATTTCTAAATCAAAGGAGGGTTAGTTAGATTATGAAGTTTAATAAAAAATTATTAATTTTATTCGTTATATTGCTATCTTTTTTAGTATTAATTTTGTGTAGTTTAGCTTCAACTTCGACTCCAATAGAGGCACCCTATGCTATTATTGTGGGAGCAAATAACTATATAGATCCGATGATTCCAAAACTGTATTTTTGCATAGCTGATGCGCAAGATATAATGAATACACTCCTAAATTCTACTATGTGGAGTAGCGAAAATATCGTCTATTTACCTAATGCAACTAAAACGGATATTGAAAATGCTATTGAACACGTTAAGGTAAAAATAGAGCCTGATGGTTTGATATTATTTTATTTTTCTGGACACGGTAATTTATCTCCGGATGGAAGCCGTGCTTATATTTGTCCTGCTGATAGTTCTTACACTTCCTTTGCTAATGATATTGAGGATGATGAATTGGAAAGATGGCTGGATGGTATTCCAACAAACAGGAAATGTGTCATTTTAGATACTTGCTTTAGCGGTGCTTTTATAAAAAAACCTCCTCCTGATTTAATAATCAAAACCTATCTTAAAATGGATCAAAAAATTACCACAGCTTTAACTGGGACTGGATTCTTTGTTAAACTTAGTAAAGCGGGGTATGTGCTCTTAACTGCCAGTGATGATAATGAAGCTTCCTGGGAACATCGAGATCTAAAAAATGGAGTGTTTACATACTATTTAGATGAAGGATTTAATTCACCCTATGAAGTTGATATCAATACTAACCAAGAAATATCAGCAGAAGAAAATTACCTTTATTCAAATCCAAAAGTTACAGAGTTTGTTAGAAATTTTATGAATAATGAGCAACATCCTCAAATTTATGATGGATACCCAGGAGAACTTACTCTTAAAACTTATTAGAAGTTTGTCAAAGTGAAAGATAAAAAAATTAAGAGAGAAAGCATTACGTTAAAATAAATTAATATAAATAATAACCCTAATAAACCAAAAGGGTAGGGTAGGAAAAAATACTCCCAAACGATTAAAAAATATACCATTGAAGCAGATAGAAAATTGTTTGTATTTTAGTACCGTTACTTTTGCCACTTTAGGATTAAAGGATTTCCGTACTGTTGAAGATTGGAGCAGAATATTTGCAGGAACTGAAGCCTTTATTGGTGCTTTAGTGATGGTACTTCTTGTTTATACCTTTGCAAGAAGAACAGGGGGAAGGTGAATATTATAGATTAACTTATTTTTAAAGGAATACTTGACCTTAAGGAATGAATGAAAAAGCATTGGTTTATCAAGGTTTATACAAACGCACCTGTTTACTTTATTTTATATAGATTGTTAGTATGTTGTAAAATATATTTTATGGAGAATGTGGTGAAATCAGAATCTATTGTTGATAATAAATTGTACATCAGGCATAACGCTATTGGATTTCATAAAAGAAATTATGATTTTCAATATAATTCTTTTATTAAAGGACACTTAGCTAATCAATTGTTACTTTATAATAAAATAATAATTCCAACAAGGGATTTTGGAATTATTCCAGTTTTAATAAAATGGATGGGCTTAAAATTATTTAATAAAGCAATTGACTCTAATACTTTCTATTTTCTTAGGGTAAAAGATGCTGTAGGATATTTTGGCGGTGATGGCGATGGAATTATAACATTTACTGCAGGGAGAGGTAAATCAAAAACATGGAGTTGGCCTCAGGATGCAATGTTTGGCGAGAATAATATTGCAATAGAACAGCAATTACGAAATTTTTGTCCAGATATCTCTAAACAGGAAAGAGAACCGATTATAAAAAATATTATTAATAAATCTAAAACATTACGTAATATTAATAGTGCTTATGAAAAGTATATAACTGATGAAACCTATGAAGATGTAAAAGGGGATAGTGAACTCTCTCAGTATATTTTCCATAAAAATGGAAAAGAAATAAATAATGATGATTTTAGAAAATTAGAAGGTATTGAGAAAAATCAAATTAGAATATTACAGCAGGAAAAAATTAGAGACCCAATTGATTTGTTATTACAAATTGCAGAAATAAATATGATATTGTATCTTTCTACTTTATTTGAAGATGCTGATTTATTTGTTCCAGACGGAGCGGAGGCTTTATTAAAAAATAAGATACTCAGATTGGGCATAAAAGATAATTATTTGGACAATTTTATTGCTTTATTAGAATTAAAAAATATCCCTAATATTGGAAAAGCAGTTCAAGGCGGAGATTTTTCATTACTTGATATTTGGAAAATAAGAGAAAAAAAACATTCGAAAAATTTTAGAAAATGGTTAAGAAAAGCATCAAAACAAGATGAAAAAAACATTGTAAAACTTTATATTGCATCATTAGAAAATATATCCTTGATTCAATCTTTACCAGTAAAAGTA
>JAGXNR010000189.1 GCA_019894875.1 Promethearchaeota archaeon
ATTATAGGGATGGTAGCGCTGTGGTTTCGATTACAGTTAGTATCAATATGGAGCAATTTTGCTATTTATTCACTTATTTCAGCTATCCTTTCATTAATTCTTATTATTATTTCAGGAATCTTCGCTAATGGTAAATACAGAGGTATACTCGAAAGAATTGGAGTTAGTCCCTATGAAATCTACTACTTTGTTCTTAGTCTGATGGTATTTCTGAATAATTAACCAATAATAATTTTTTTCTTCTCGCATAATGGTGTTCAAGGAATTTATTACGTTTTTAGGAACTAAAGATCTTAAAGCAACTTCTGATTTTTATCAAAATATCCTAGGATTGACAGTCTATAAAGATCAAGGCGTTTGTTTAATATTTAACATTAATGAGCAGAGTAAAATTGGCTTTTGTAGCCACATGTCCGTTATTCATGACGAAAAAAGTCCAATTATAACATTAGTTACAGAGGATGTTGATGAAATATATAATAAGATAATTAACGCAGGTTTACACATTAAAGAGAAACCCAGAATCAATCAAAAGTTTAACATATATCATTTTTTCTTTAAAGATCCTAATGGATATACTATTGAAATACAAAATTTTCTAGATAATTAGAAGGCTCACAAATAATCGTATTTATTAATCCCAATTGATAATAATTCTATAGAGAAGAATTGAGTGTAGAATGTGTCTAAAGTACAAGAGATTATTAAACGGAAGAATGAACGAAAAAAAAAATTGGAGAATGCATTAGAGTCAATTAAACTTCAATTGATTAATCTAGGTGCAAAAAGGATTATTTTATTTGGTTCTTTGAACAATGATAATATTGATATTTATAGTGATCTTGATTTACTTGTTATTATGCCCTCAATTAAGACAGGAAAGGAATGGATGGATTTTATATATGATAAGTTTGAAAGACACATAGCTTCTGATATAATAGTTTATAATGAACAGGAATATAAAGAAAATTTATCTAACAATTCATTTTTAATTGAAATTGTAAATACAGGTAAAATTATATATGAAGCAAAATCATGAAAAAGAAGCTTTAAGGTGGTTTATCCAAGCATCAGATGAGTTTAATGATGCAGATGAATTAAGAAAGATGAAAAAATTTTATCTTGCTTTATTTCATTTCCAACAAGCTTCAGAAAAAGCGTTAAAAGCATTTTTATATAAGAAACTAAAATCACGGGATGTATTTTATACTCACTCAATCGCTGATTTATCAGAAATGGCAATAGAGATTGATTCTGATTTTACTGAAATTAATCCATCAAAAAAACTTGACCAGTATTATATACCCACACGATATCCAAATGGACTCCCAGGAGGGATTCCCTCAAGATTTTACGATGATCCAAAAGAAGCAGAAGATGCCATGCTTCTAGCAAAAAAAATTATTGATCTTGTGAAAACCAAATTGAAATAGTTGGTTACCAACATTTTTATCGATTAAGGTTAACCAAAATATCATCTTAATTTCTACTTAATAATTTAAAATATCATCGAGGGGCGGTTTTTTATTATAAGGGATAGATTTTTTAGTGCTAGAGCAAAAAAATGAAGGTAATTAAGGATCAAAGGGAATTCCACATTTCAATTAAAGAGGTTGTGTATGCTTCTTCCGAAAGGAGATTCTCTACTTCTGTAATTCCACTACGACTTCGAGCCTCAATTGGAACAGAAGCTCATCAAAGTTTCCAAGAGAGCCGAAAGAAAACTGAAAAGTCATTCCAACGCGAAGTCTTTGTAAAATTTCACACAGAAATTCAAGGATGGAAATTTATCATTTCGGGACGTGCTGATATTGTCTATGAAAAGGAAGGAGTCTTAATCATCGAAGAAATTAAGTCAGTTTTAAACCTTAAAGAATTTTCTCTTGAATCAAAAATTGCCGAAGAATACCGTTTACAGCTATTATTATACGGACATTACTTTCTCACTATGGGTAAATCCATTCAGTGCCGGCTTGTATTAATTGATATTTACACCGAAAAAACTAAAATTATTGATATTCCCCCTCAAGATCTTTCAGAATTCATTCAAGAAAAATGCGAAACTATACTTAACTCTTGGGAGATGGAACAAAAATTAAATACAGAACAGCGAAAACGTGCGAAAACAATAATTTTTCCGTTTGAGAAATACCGTCCAAATCAAGAAGATATCATCCAAAAAACAACTCAATGTCTTCAAAATCGAGGCCGATTAATGTTATTAGCCCCCTCAGGTTTAGGAAAGACCATTGGAACTTTGTTTCCTGCGTTAAAATATAGCTTAAAGAAAAATAAGCGTTTATTCGTGATTACTTCAAAAACGACTCAGCAACATATCTATCGAGATACATTAAAACTTTTTACTAAGAAGAAAGCAAAGTTCAATTCGATTATTCTTACTGCCAAAGAAAAAATGTGCATCAATGGTGTCTTCATTTGTGAGAAATCGTTATGTCCCTATCTTGAAAATTATGAGAAGGTCTCCTTAGGTGAGATTGTCTCTGAAGTTATCACCAAGCAAGTCATTGATGCAAGGTATATTAAAAAAGTGGCAAAAATCCATAAAGTTTGCCCTTTTGAACTTTCTTTAGATTGCTCTCTTTACTGCGATGTGATAGTTGGGGACTACAATTATGTATTCCATCCATTTATCAAGTTGAAGAGGTTTTTTGACCAACCTTATGATGATATTATATTAATTGTCGATGAAGCTCACAATCTACCAACCCGAGCAATGACTTATTATTCTCCAGAAATAACATTACAATCTCTCAATGATGTTATCGATTATTTACAATCACTAAGGATACCAAAATCTATTGAGAAGAAAGGTATAGCCATTTATCAACAGGTTACCGATTATATTTCAAATTTGATCACCCAATTTCCCGATGTGGTAATAAAGAAACCAGTTCTAGAAAAATTTGATAAAATTTTTTTCCAAAAAGTATTGAAGGAATCTGATCAATTTATTTTGGAATATGTTCAAGCCATTAATTACCAAAGAGGTATTCAACCAGGAGGAAAGGATAAGCTTATACAATTTGCCTTAAATTTACGCCAGTTCTCTACAATCTTGAAGGAAAGTGATTCTCCCGAGTATAGTGAATTATTGTATGTAACAGAAGGAAAAATCAAAATGTTATGTAAATCAGCAGCCCCAAAACTCGAAAAACAAATTGCAGGTTTTCATTCAGTCATCATGCAATCAGCAACATTATTCCCACTGGATTATTTCCAAAAAATGTTAGGTTATCCACCCTCAGCACAGAAAATACAATACGATTCTCCCTTTGCTCAACAAAATCGTCTTTATCTACTCATGCCTAATCTTTCCACTAAATATGAAAACCGTGGGGAGTCATATGATGATATTGCTTCGATTATTGTCAATGTTGTGAAGGTCAAGAATGGAAATTATTTGGCTTTTTTTCCTTCATTTGGATATCTTAAAGCTGTTCAGCGTGAGATTGAAACTTATTCGCTTTCAGTTGAACTCATTGTGCAAGAGCGTAAGATGAGCGAACGTAAGCGTAAAAATCTTTTAAAAAAACTTCAGAATCCAGATGAAAAATATCTTCTATTGGCTGTGCATGGAGGAATCTTCAGTGAGGGTGTAGATTATACCGGGGATATGGCCATTGGGGCATTTGTTATTGGACCAGGGCTTCCCGCCTATTCAATGGAACAAGAGTTAATGAGAAAATACTTTGATTTCAAATGGAAAAAGGGTTTTGAATATGCTTATCGGAATCCTGGGATGCTGAAAGTGATACAAGCCGCTGGGAGAATTTTCCGGACATCTACTGATCGTGGATTTGTGATGTTAATTGGGCACCGCTTTAGTACCCCCTATTATAAAAATCTTTTTCCGACAGATTGGAAAATTGAACACCCCCCAGATCTCATAAAACGCATTCAAACCTTTTGGGCAACTCAAACAAAAAATGTTACTCTGAAAGATAGTTCACTAGGGGTTCAGTTAGAAAAACCAAAAAAAATACAAGGAAAATATCCGAAGACGGTAGACTTGTTCGATTATATGGAAAAACTTTAAGCTATATATTTTAGATTTTGAGCATTCTTCTCAATCACATCACCCTATCCATATTCTTCTCTTAATTTAAAATTAAAGTGTAAACCATTGTGTATCCCATTATTATGAGGAAGTGAAGCGTAGCGAAAAGCGCTCCAGTTTTTAGTAAACGCTTGTAATCTAAATTCTCTACCCTATACTTTTTTGCCAATGATAGGGTTAAAAGATCACAAGCCGAACCTTGGGGTAAGAAATTACCTGCCATATTTACCCCGCTAATG
>JAGXNR010000018.1 GCA_019894875.1 Promethearchaeota archaeon
GTTTCAGCATGTAGACAAATCAAGAATGATGATATCGTATTTAATGCTTTTCACTGGCCTTTTCTTGCTGTTCACATGGCTAAGTTACTCCATTGCCCTGATCTTTTCGCTGTACTAGAAGTAGGACAATTTCAAGACGAACTCCCGAGACCAATTAAGATGCCTTATTCAATTAGTGATCCTGTTTTAGTACCGAATTCATTATTTGTTGGAGACTCTATCGATGCATTATCTATCCTTCAGAGAGGTGAAATAACTATAGCATTATTAAGCACTTCTATGGTTGATAAGTATGGAAACTGTAATACTACTGTAGTTGGACCATATGAGAATCCGATTTATCGTTTACCCGGAGGTGGGGGTGCAACCGAAATTGCTGCGATGGCAAAAAGATTAATTTGGCTTATAGATGATCACACAAAACGTAGACTTCCCGAGAAATTAGATTTTATTACTGATCCAGGTTATTTAGAGGGATTTGATAGCAGAATAAAAGCGGGTTACCCTTCTGATACGGGTCCAGAAGTAATTGTCACACCCTTCTGTATTATGAAGTTTGATCCTGAATCAAAAGAAGCCTATTTAGACGCGTTACATCCAAATATTACAATAGAACAAGTGAAAGAAAACACTGGATGGGATTTAAAAATTGCTGAAGAAGTAAAACAAATCGATCCACCAACCTTAAAAGAAATCGAAGTATGCCGTCAAACTATGAAAGATGCAATTGATCAATACTTTATTCTAAAACCAGAATGGACCACATATCTCTAGTTAATTATTTAACTATTTTTCCCTTATTTTTATACATTTTTAAGACATTCAATATTGTTTAATTTATTAAATCAAAATTGAGAAGAATTTGATATGGAAAAAATTGAAGTAGCTAAAAAAGAGAAAATTGCAATAATTAAATTAATTGATGCTGAAAACCTTAATCCCTTAAACAAGGAAACTGCCAAGGAACTATTGGAAACATTGGAGTCACTGAAAGATGATATTGACATAAGATGTGTAATAATTACTGGTTCGGGAAGAGCCTTTTCTGCAGGTGGGGATATAAAGAGATTTAAATCAAGTATAGATGCTGGAACCTCTGGTAAAGAAATGGATGATTTATTAAAAAATCTCTATTCGATTGCTTTAGTATTACGTCTTTATCCTAAACCCGTTGTTGCTTCCGTGAATGGATGGGCTGTTGGAGCCGGTATGAATCTAGCGTTATCATGTGATTTCATAATTGCTTCAGAAAAAGCTCGGTTTAGACAATCATTCGCGAAACTTGGGTTAATCCCAGGATTTGCAGGGACAATTTTATTAAGTCGTCAACTTACTTGGCAACAAGCTACAGAAATGTCGTTTTTTGGGGATACATATTCAGCAGAGCAATTAGCTAAGCTTGGATTGGTTAATGAAATCGCTCCTCCAGAAAAACTTGATGAAGTGACTTTACAATGGGCGCAACGTCTTGCTAATGGACCAACATTGGCTTACGCTAGAACCAAAAAACTATTCTTCGATGCGTTGAGCACCCCGTTGAAAGAACATCTTGAAAATGAGCGCCAAATGCAGGTAAAATCCGCTGAAACTGAGGACTATAAAAGAGGAGTATTTGCTCTTATTGATAAAAAGGAACCGGAGTTTATCGGTAAATAATCGGCAGTAAATTTTTTTAACTAATTTTGAAATTAATATTTATTAGTAAACAAACAATTTTAATAGTAAGTATTAAATATTCTAAAACTGAAATTAAACTAGTTTTTTTACATTATTCTATAATTTACTAATTGGAAGGTGCTACAGAAATGTCAAAAAATAAAGATGTTTTAAGATTCTTTCAAGCTTACGTTAAGGAAATGATCGATATTGGGGGAAATAATTTACCCAAAGCCATTTCGGTAAAATCTGGTTCAAAGCTAGGTAAATTCTATAAAGAACGAGGGGGACCATTAGATATGGAGGCAGTTTTAAAGCAATTTTACACTGCTTTGAAAGGAAAACCAACGATAAAAAAGATAAATGACAATAGTTATGATGTGAGTATAAAATATTCTAAAAATTTTTGTCCTATTGGGGGGATTTATACTCCTTCTCGAGGTTCTGTTTTTCAAGAAAACATTTGTATTCCCTATACGAAAGGATTTTTAAGTGAAATATTTCCTCAAGTGACAACTGAGTCTGATTTTTTAAATTGTATCCCGCTTAATAACCAACGAACCTGCCATTATATATTAAAAATAAAAGAAATAAAAAAATAAGCTAAATTATAAAGAATTCCTTTTCTATTCTTCTCGATTTTTGATCCCTTTATTAATATTATTTATTTCTTAAGAGAATAAAATCTTGAGAGTTTTAATGCAGCAAAACATGGTTTTGACTCTCCCTCAACATAGATTTTGAAGTCAAACTCAACATCATAAGCATCATTTCCAACCTCTTTAACTTGATTAACTTTGCCTGTTAATCTAATTCTTTTTCCCACAGGTGTAGGGGCTGGAAATCGAATCTTATTCCAACCATAGTTTACTGTCATCCTTGTATTTATCGGGGTATATAACTGTGAAAATAGCTTTGAATAAGCAATAGAAAGCACCCAATTACCATGAGCAACCGTTTTGCCATAAGGAGACTCTTTTTTGGCACGCTCTGGGTCAACATGGATCCATTGCATATCACCCACAACCTTTCCATATTCATTTATTTCCTCTTGAGTCACTTCATACCAATCAGATGTTCCGAGTTCCTTTCCGATGTAATTTTTCCAATCAGATGGACTTATCTCCAATCGAGTCAAAATTATTTACCCCACATCCTAATCTTTCACATCCTCAAATTGTAATTAAAACTTCTTTTGATTTAATTTTATTCAGAATAATACCTTGATAGTTTTAAAGCTGCAAAACATGGTTTTGACTCACCCTCAACATAAATTTTGTAGTCAAACTCAACATCGTATGCATCGTTTCCAACTTCTTTAACGCTATTTACCTTTCCAATTAACCTAATACGCTTTCCTACTGGTGTAGGTGCAGGGAAACGAACTTTATCCCAACCATAGTTTATTAATATCCTTGTATTGATCCGTACGTATAACTGTGAAAACAATTTAGGATAAGCAATAGAGAGTACCCAATTGCCATGGGCAATCGTATTTCCATAAGGTGACTCTTTTTTAGCACGTTCTGGGTCAACATGTATCCAGTCCATATTACCTATAACCTTTCCATATTCATTAATTTCCTCTTGAGACACTTCATACCAATCTGAGGTTCCAAGTTCTTTCCCGACATAATTTTTCCAATCAGATGGGCTTATCTCTAATTGAGCCATATTTATTTACCCCACATCCTAATCATTTCTCTTGATATCAGAAACTTCATTATTTCGGTAGATCCAGCTGCTATTTGGCCGACTTTAGCATCTCTGTAATATCGTTCTAATGGGTAATCTTCAGAATATCCTACTCCACCAACAACTTGAATAGCTTCTTGTGTGATTTTTACTGTTGCATCAGCAAGTCTGGCTTTGATAGCAGCAACCGATGCTCTACAATAATGTCCCTCATCAAGCATTCTTGCTATCTGAGCCATTGCCATTCTACTCAACTCTAAATCCATAAACATATCACTAAGTTTGAAAGAAATTCCTTCAAATGAGTAAATTGGTTTTTTAAATTGATATCGTTTATGAGCATACCGGTATGCCACTTCAAATGCGCTTCTTGCAAGACCGAGATATTGGGATGCAGTAAAAGTTCTCTCCCCATCAAGACCAAACATTAGTACTTCAACTCCTTCATTTTCTTTATAAAGCAAATTTTCTACTGGGACTTTACAATTATCAAATCGGAGATGAGAATTTGGCATTCCTCTCCGACCCATATGATTATAATTTTTGACAACCTTGAATCCCGGTGTATCAGTCTCAAATATTAAAGCTGATATTCCTTGATGTCTTTTAACTTGATCATTAGTAACAGTATACAAACAAATGTAGTCGGCAACGCTACCGTTGGTTATAAATTTTTTTTCTCCATTTAAGACGTAATAATCCCCCTCTCGTTTCGCTCGTAGATTCATTCCCCCAATCGCGTCAGAACCTCCTGTTGGCTCTGTTATACCAATTGCACCTAATTTTGTGCCATCAGCAATTCCTGTTAAATATTTCTCCTTTTGTTCAGGTGTTCCATATTCAATAATGGGGCCAGCAAATAAACAAGATGAGGCCCCGAAGATAGTTGCGATAGAATAATTAAAAGCAGATAATTCTTCGCCAAAAATCGTTCTATATAGAATTCCTTTACCTAATCCACCAGCTTCTTCAGGAATTACTATATTTAAATATTGTTTCATTTTTAATAAAGTTTCTACAGCTAATTTCGTATTTCTTTCTTTATCAATCTTATCAGATACAGGTTCAATATTTTCTTTACACCATTTACGAACTTCCATCCGAAAATCATTTTCTTCTTCTGAATAATAATGTAATCTATCAGGGGTACATGAATATCCATATTCTAAATTTAAATCTTCAAAATCAATTTGTCCTTCCATTTAAACCATTTTTTAATTTGATAATTATAATGTAAATTTTACGAATTATTAAATATAAATAATTAAAGGCTTTATTTAATGTTTTTAGCTGAGAAATAAGCATTCTCCTGTAAGATCATCATATTCCTTCAAACCTTCAATATGCTTTGAATTCAATTCAGAAATACCTATAAATAATCAATAACAATTCAATTTTAATCAACATAAATTTATGAGTAAATTAAAATATGGAATATACTACACTTGGTCGTACAGGATTAAAAGTAAGTGTTATGGGAGTGGGATGTGGTGGTCCAAGCCGTATTGGACAAGCTACAGGTAGAAGTGAAGAAGATTCGGTATCCGTTATCAAGCACGCTCTAAATTCTAGTATTAATTTCATAGACACTGCAGAAGTATATCGTACTGAAAGATTAGTTGGGAGAGCAATTGAAGATTTTGAACGTGATACTTTAGTTATTTCAACAAAAAAATCAACTTGGGAAAATATTAAACCAAAAGATGTATTGAAGAGTTTTGAAAGAAGTCTTAAAAATCTTGGGACCGATTATATTGATATATACCATCTTCATGGAGTAATCTTACGAGATTATGATTATCTTTATTCGGAAATTGTACCAACACTTCTAGAACTGCGAGACCAGGATAAAATCCGTTATATAGGGATTACTGAACGTTTTAATCCAGATCCCAATCATTCTATGCTAGAAAGAGCATTACAAGATGATGTATGGGACGTAATGATGGTGGGGTTTAATATTTTAAACCAATCTGCTCGAAATCGTGTTCTAGCAAAAACTATTGAAAAGAATATCGGAGTTTTAATAATGTTTGCTGTCCGACTTGCTCTTAGTAGACCTAAAAGACTCAAGGAATGTATTGATGAATTGATTGAAAAAAAGCAATTAAATCCGAATGAAATTGACAGATCTGATCCCCTCAGATTTCTTATACACGAAGAGGGAGCAGTAAATTTAGTTGATGCTGCGTATAGGTTCTGCCGTTACGAACCAGGAACTCATGTTATTCTTTCTGGTACTGGAAATCTTGATCATATGAAAGCAAATATTGAGTCTATTTTAAGACCTTCGCTTCCTGAGAATGATTTAATAAAGCTTAAGAATATTTTTCGAAATGTTGATTTAATTTCAGGACAATAATAAGATATATCATAAAAAATAGATAAAAAATAAAGCTATAATAATTCAGAGTTAAAAAAATAAACAATCAACAGTGATAAAAATGAATTGGAACACAAGAATAACCAAAATGATGAAAACCAAGTATCCTATTATAATGGGTGCTTTTGCGATCATAGGGAAAGCTGAGTTCGCAGCAGCGTTTTCAAACGCTGGTGGATTAGGCATCATAACGGCATTAAACTTTCGAACTTCAGATGAATTTCAAGATGAAATTGATAAGATGAAAAAATTGACTGACAAACCTTATGGAGTAAATTTTACAGTTTGGCCCCCCCAAGTACGAGAAAGAGGTGGACGAGTTCAATCTGAGGAATCCTATTTTGATTTTGTTGATATTGCGTTAGAAGCAGGAGTTAAAGTTATAACTACTTCCGCTTATAAAGCGGCGAGAATCGGTAAAAAAGTACATGATGCAGGAGCCGTTTGGTTTCACAAGAGCGCTACAGTGAAACATGCCATTTCAGCAGAGAGAGTAGGTGCTGATGCTGTAACCATTGTGGGCTTAGAGGGTACGGGGTTCAAAAACCCAAATCAAAATACTACACTTATTAATATGACAATGGCGAGAAAGCTTATCAAAGTTCCATTAATCGCTGCTGGGGGTATTGGTGACGCACGGGGATTTCTTGCGGCTTTAGCAATGGGTGCTGATGCAGTATGCTTTGGAAGTGCTATAATGGCAACCAAAGAAAGTCCTGCTTCAGAAACTTGGAAAAAACAAGTATTATACCAGGATATATTTGATGAGAAATTTTACAAGAAGATTTACCATCTTGAATTAAGAGATTCCCCAGTTGGTTCCATGGCAATAGGACATATTTCTTCTAGAACCTCGATTAAAGAATTTATTGAGAATATTGTTGTAAATGCTGAAGAAATCCTTAGAAAATGGGGTTTTACGGGAAATGAAATTAATACTTTCTAAATCTTCTAATCAACTTTTTATTTTATTATCTATCTTATACATTAAGTAAGTTTTCAATTTATATTTCAAAATTTTAAGATGAATTTATATGGATAAAAAATCGTGCGAAAAACATGAGAAGTACAACCATTATTGCGAGGACTGTCGAGAGGAACAGCGTAAATTTGAAATTCAACAAGAAGTATTACGTCTAGATCGCGGAGAAGTTACTAAAAGGAAAGAAGTTAGAATGCCCCCATCCAAAAAACGTTTTGGAACCATATCCATCAAGATAAAACCAAAACATAAGAAGTATCTTAAATTTATTATTCCCGTCATTATAATAATTGTAGTAGTTTTATCGATCTTCTGGTTTTGGCCTGCATGGTTTGGTCCACTTAACTTAAATTCTCAACTTTATGCGAATAAGGCTGGTGGGCTAGATTATTTGGATTTTTACTTTCTAAATTTCTGGTCAATTAATTTCTTTTTCAATAAGACAGCTTTAACTGGGGCAATTATTGGTTGTGTAATAATGAGCTTACCACCAAATCAAAATCTCTTAACGATAATCGGTACTAAGTTAAAATTTGGTAAACCCTCCAGGAAAAAATGTTTACTTTTCTGGTGGACGGCAGGTTTCATCATGTTTTATTTATTAGGTATGGCGCTTGATTTTGACGGTCAGTTCTCCTGGGTTTTGTATTTATATGAAAAAGGAGAAATTTCATTATCACCACTTACTATCTTTACCGATGCCCTTAGTTTGTTATTTGACTACAATAGTATGAATCTTGAATTTATTTTCGTCTATACAAGATTATACTTACCTTTGATCTACTTTATTTTCGGAGTTGTCATTTTCAGATTGGGCCTCAACATCGCAGGTAACTATTACTTGAAAAGAAATGATTTTAATATCGCTGCAAACGCATTAATAACAAGTGGTTTAGTATTGGGGTTGATATTCTTTACTTTGCCCGCTTATGCTTTAGATGGGATTCAAGTTATACAAATGTGGTCGCTAATTTTAGGTTTTTTTGCCCTCCTCGGATCAGGTCTTTCATTATATATTTTTGGTCGAATTAAATTAGCACGAGATCCTATCCAAAGAATGATATTAAATCCTCGAAGAATTAGGACGGGGATGATAGCTGGTGCGATGATTATCGTCATCTTAATACCGATGTTTATGAGTATCGGTCCAGCACTAACAATAAGCAACACATCTGTATATTCTGAATATGAATGGACAAAAAAAATCCAAAGGCAAATTTTGTGGACACGAGCGTGTGCAGGATTGGACATGTTTGAAGAACGTAACATAGAAAATTTTACGTTTTCATCTAGTCCTGAGAATGATACTCAAATGATCTCACGAATAAGACAATTTGATCAAGATTTTGCAGTACAAAGTTTAGCGGCGAAAATAGGCACCACATTTGAAGGATTAGCAGATTCAGATATTGTATATATAAATGGAACAGAATATTGGGTTGCACCGAAGACAATTAGAATGTCTCAATTTGCCGGAGATCCTGTTAAAACAAATACCGAACTTTATGATCATATTGAAGGATTTTTAGCATTAGATACATTTACAGGCGAATTAGTCAATGTAACCTCGACTTTTAATGTTTCTGACGATTATCCCATATTCTTCGGTGAATCTGAAAGTGAAAAATTTTTAGAAACACAACAATCTAGTGGAGGTTTAGGTGCTTTTGATAATTCTATCCTCCTCGGGACTAATTGGAGTGGTGGTATTCCTAATAATAAATATGTTTATCAAGGTGAACCAGACGGTACACTAAGCGGTTTAGATGCATTCTGGTATACCGTAAATTTAGGTCTATGGGGTTATGCCTTTGGAGGAGGTAATCCAGAATTTTTAATTAATAGGAACGTAAAAAGTCGTGTTAGAAACATACTTTTACCCCAATTATCCATAGATTATGATCCGTATTTAGTATTTGACGGACAAGAAGGAAAAGTATATTATGCAGTTTCAATTTTCACAACTATAAATATTGGATCATATGCCAATTCTCCCATATTAAGATTTCTAGGAATTAGCTTAATTGATGTGAAAAATGGTGAAATGAGATTTTATAAAAATCCTAGTTTAGTTGAATCGGTTTCAGATCCAACATATTTTCTATGGAAATATTTCATGAATATCTATGACTGGCAAGTTGCTCCACCTTGGTTAAAGAACCAACTAAGATATCCTGAAACCTTATTCGAATTGCAATTAACGGCAAATTACAAGTATCACGTCCAAGATTTAAAGACTTGGAAAAGAGGAGATGATTTTCATGAAAGGCCAGAAAATGGAGATCTCTTCTATATCGAGACCAATCTCGGAGAAGGAATAGAGTACGTGGGATTAGATCTAGTAGAATATAGAGGGACAGAAGCAAGAACTTTAGCAGGAATGTATGTTGTTCGGCATGGTACGAATTTTGGGGAGGCTATTTTTTATCATACTAGGAACTCAACTGAAACCTTGATTGGTCCAAAAACAGCAAGAGATACGTATGAAACTGAAGCAACGCAACAGATCTCCTTAATTTCGGGTGCTAGAATGGGTAACACACTTTTATATCCTCTTGGAGGTTCAGTTTATTATTACATCCCAACTTATAGTTCAGTTGGAGGTTTGGAACAACTAAAATTAGCAGGTTTTGTGGAAGCTTTCACAAGACAAGTAGGATATGGTTCAGATGCTAATATTGCGTATGCTGAACTGGGAAATACTAAACCAGGGAATTTTATATTGACATCTGATGCAGGTAATCCAGATATTGACGGGAATTTTGTATTAAATTGGACTGAATCTCCGGGAGCAGAAACTTATACAATTTATAGGAACAATAGCCTGATAGTAAAAGACTTGCCTAGTTCGCAAACTACCTATTCAATCTCAGGATTGGGAACTGGAGATTACGAATTTTACATTGAATCATCAAATGAATTTGGAAATACAACTTCAGATCCATATCCACTAATCGTAGTTGTCAACATAATCCCTATTATTTACAGCTTTAATATAGAAGATGCGATAGTTTTACCTGACGATCTTGCAAGCTTTAGAATAGAACTTGAGAATATTAATGAATCACTTGGAGCTCCGGGACATAGTGTACAAGTAAATCTATCGCTATACAGAGTAGGAGGAGGAAGCTTCTCTATTTTAGTTTCACCAAGTCTTTATCCACTGGAAAATGCCACTTATGATTCTGGTAATTACACAGGGATTACTTTTACCTTAATTAACACTACCCTATATTCTGGTGAAGGAATAATCTTAAACGGATTTGTTATTAGTTACACATCTGATATCACCATAAGATTTGAATGGCTCTTAATTGTTGACAGTATTACTGTTTACACTTCTGAAGAAAGCTTGATTTCTGTATCTTAATGTTAATTTATCTCCTTTTTTTTTAATTTTTATAATTTTCTACATTCAAGTTTGAGCTATTAAGAAGTAGGAAGGTAGAGAAGATGCTAATGAATACCCGAAGGTGTTCATTGCATTGGTATTATTATTCCTTACTCCGTGAGGGAATATCCCTATACATTAATTCAGGTGGCGCCGTGAAAAGAATCATTATTCAATGAATAACTGCTTATCCAATGACTAATATTATCGTTTGATAACCTTGCCAGTTCTTTCGAATTGGTCGGATTGAACACCGAATATTAACCAGGAGGTTTATATTTTAGGTCAAATTATAATTTTACTCACAATTTCCTTTCGTATCGCTGCTGATTAACCGATGGTTATAATGCATTGAGATAATAATACTTCTTCTCAACACTATATGTTTTGAATGAAACCTATTTAAATGAAGCTATTAAACTGTTACTAAAATTTTGTCGGAAAAAACAACCTCTAGATTTATTTTGTCGAATTCCTAATTTTGTTAAAGAACAAATCGATAAGATTCTAATTATGTCTAATCTAAATTTAAATTATGAAGAAGGATTTAGAAAAAGCTAAAAATATTTTATCAGAAGAATTTTCCTTTAATGCTGATTTCCTGTATAGCACTGTAGAGGAGCTTAAATTGAAAAAATCTGTTAAAATTCTTGATATTGGCACAGGATTTGGTGTAATGTCAATTATTCTAGCACTCCAAGGTTATAATGTGATAACTGGAGAACCAGAGGGACATAATTGGGCAAATTGGCGTGAATCTGCGAAAAAATTATCAGTAGAGGATTTGATTACTTTTAAATTTTTTCGAGCTGAAGATTTACCTTTCGAAGATAAATCTTTTGACGCAGTATTTTGCTATACATCTTTTCATCATATTGATGACAAACAACCAGCCTTGAGAGAGTTTGTCAGAGTGACCAAAGATAAAGGATTAGTTATAATTTTCGAATTCAATCCAACTGGAATTGAAATTGTTCGAAAAAGAAGACCTTCTCATCCTGACGCGGTTAACCCAGAAGATTTTTCGCGAAATTTACCACTTTCCTTAGAGATTAAAAAGGGAAAATACATTAATGCCTATATTTACAAAAAAACAAATGACTCCAAAAAATAAATTAAAAAAAATAAAATAATTAGTTTTTATCTCCCCATTCTCATTCAAGGGGGAAGAAATCTGGTAGATCACCAGGTACTTTCATTTTCCATTCGGGTTTTCTTTTTTGAAGGAAAGAAACTACTCCTTCACGAGCATCTGGTTGTAAGCCAGTCCATCCAAAATATTGATGATTAATTCTTTCCGCTTTTTCAATATCTGTTTCAGTAAGAAATTGATATAACATGATTTTTGTTAGAGCAACGCTAACAGGAGCAGAAAGCAATATTTCATCTGCTATTTCTCTAGCCGTATCCATAAGTTTATCGTCAGGTACAACTCGACTCACAAGACCAAATTCCAAAGCTTCCTTAGCGTTAACAATTCTACCAGTATACATTAACTCCGCAGCTTTACTAATTCCAATAATTCGGGGTAAAATCCAGGGACACGCAATTTCAGGAATGACTCCCCTTCGATTAAATACAATTCCAATACGTGCGCTTTCCGCAGCGATTCGAATATCGAATGGTAGGATGAATGTTACTCCTACTCCCACAACGGGTCCGTTGATTGCGACAATAACAGGCTTTTTTAGTGAAAAATATCTTCTAATCAGGCTACCTTCACGCCTTCTTCTCTCATCATTCTCACGAGGACGATTAGATCCATTGAAGGTACTACCACCTCCTGATAAATCTGCACCCGCACAAAAACCTCTTCCCGCACCCGTGATGATTGTCACTCGTAAATTAGGATCATTTTCTACTTTAATTAGAGCATCCCATATCTCATTATTCATCTCGTACGTCCAAGCATTCAAACGTTCCGGTCTGTTGAGTGTAATCGTTGCTATCTGACCAGAAACCTCAAAAATTATAAACTCATAATCCATTTTTAATGTTAACCTCCTTTTTTAAAATATTGATTTGTTAAAAACTTGTAATAATTATATATTTTTTTTAATGAAATATAAATCGAATGGAGAAATAATTATCAATAATTAACTAATTTTTAGGTGAAAATGTATGATCAAGACGAAAGTAACTGAAATGTTAGGTTGTAAATATCCTATTATATCAGGAACCATGGCTAATATATCCAATCCGGAATTTGTTGCCGCGGTAAGTAACGCTGGTGCTTGTGCAGTTTTAGCTAGCGCCAATTACAAAACTCCTGATGAATTACGGGAGGCAATTAAAAAAACGCAATCATTAACTGATAAACCTTTTGCCGTAAATATAAACCTATTTCCTGCTATGATGCCACAAGCGAAACTGGTAGAATATGTAGGGGCTACACTTGATGAAGGTGCAAAAATAATCGAAACAAGTGGCCATAAAGCCCCTGCGGATTTAGTTCCAACATTTAAAGATGGTGGTGCTATTTGGATTCATAAGTGTGCTGGTGTACGATATGCGAAAACAGCTGCTTCCTTGGGTGCTGATATAATTACTGTAGTTGGTTATGAAAATGGTGGCGCAACGGGGACTTTAGATATTGGTACTCTTGTTATGACTCCATGTGTTGTGGATGCTATAGATGTTCCAGTAATCGCGGGGGGAGGAGTTACCGATGGACGAGGTGTTGCTGCAATTTTAGCACTTGGTGCTGAAGGTGTTATTATGGGGACAAGGATGATGGCAACTCAAGAATGTCCTATTCACGACAATCTAAAACAAGCTTTTGTTCAAGCTAAAGAAACCGATACTCATTTAGTTATGCGATCAATTCGTAATACTCATAGAGTTTGGCGGAATAAAGCTGCTGAAAAAATTATTGAATTGGAATCTAAAAATGCCTCTCTAGAGGAAATTATTCAAGTTGCCTCCGGTCAAAATGCATTAAAAATGTATAGAGAAGGAGAAATTGATGTGGGTATGGTAAGTTGCGGTCAAGGTATAGGGTTAATTAAAGATATTCCTACTGCAAAGGAATTATTAGATAGAATAATGGAAGAAGCCGAAACTGTTATAAATAAGTTAAAAAGCAAATTATAATTTTATTTCTATTAATTTTTTTATTCCCCAAATATCATTTCTTTCCTTTTAAAAATTATTTATTCAGAGATGACTCAATGGCCGAAGAATTAAAGAATTTCCCGATAGTATTGGAAATGCCTGTGAGATGGGGAGATATGGATGCTAGAGGGCATGTTAATAATACAATATATTATAGATATTTTGAGAGTTCACGTATAGCACTATTTGAATTATTGAATGTTTATACAGATCCTACCACAGCTCTTATCGCACCTATATTATCATATCAAGATTGTCATTATAAAGCTCCATTAACTTATCCAGATATCATTTATGTTGGTGCAAAAATAAAAGGTGTTGAGGAGTCAAAAATAATTATACAACATTCATTAAAGAGTAAGAGATTAAATCGTATAGCTGCTGAAGGAGAAGCCCATATAGTGTGGTACAACTATCAAGAGAAAAAAAAAGCAGTCATCCCAGATGATCTTAGGCAAGAGATTGTTAAATTAAAATATTTTACAGAATGATTATTATATAAAAAGAAATAAAAAAAATAAGAAAATTTGTTTTGCCTTTATATCTAATTCAAACTAGCGTTGTTCCTTTTTATCGCAGCAACTGCGTCTTTCATTACACGTTCAATAATATCGTTTACATCCTCAATCTTATTAATAATTCCGATTGATTGTCCTAAAAGAACAGCCCCGGTTGTGACATCTCCTTTATAAACTCTATCATAGGCGCCTGCGTCACGTGCTAACATCTCAGGTGTTATTGATTTTTCATAGGCAATCATATCCTCTTTAGTTTGAGGTGCAGGGTGGCTTAAAGCATATTCGTTTTTGAACAAACGAATAGGACCGAAAGATCCTGTGAAAAGCCCTGTGTCCTGTGGCTTACCAGGAGGGATAAGACCTTTGTATGCTTCATGGAATTCCGATTGGTTAGAAGCTATAAATCTAGAACCCATAGCTATTGCTCCTGCGCCAAGCGATAAGGCAGCTGCCAAACCTTCACCAGTTGCAAAACCACCACATGCTATTTTGGGTAAATCCGGAAAAGCTTCGTTAAGTTGTTGGAGTAATACAAGTGTAGAGACTTTTTCATAAGATTGATGGCCTCCTCCTTCAGTACCAGTGGCAACTATTCCATCCACTTTGGCATCTACGCATTTCTGTGCTAACCATAGGGCTGGTGCTACATGAAAGTGTTTTACTTCCGATCTTTCTCTTAATTCCTGAAAATTTTGAGAAGAGGGTAGAATTTTTGAAGAACCTGCTGAAGTTAACCAATAAACACACTGTTCTCTCATCTTAGGATTGTTCATAACCATTTTTGGTACATCAGTACACATTTCCCTAACTCCCCTATTATTCCGAGATGTAAGAAAATTAAGTCCGAATGGTTTATCGGTATGTTCAATCATATATTCTATACTAGCTATGTGTTCCTTTACAGGATCTGTCCCTACTATGTTAACATTAGATAAAACTCCCAAACCCCCAGCTTCACATACTGCTAAAGCCAAGTCACGGGTATAGAAAGGACCCATTGGTGCATTGAAAATTGGGTGTTTTATCCCAAACATTTTTGTTATATTCGTTTCAATCATTTTAAAAATCACCTTTTACTGAGTTGGATAAATCTGCAAAACTATTAAAATTAATTTTTTGACGGATGTTTTCATAAAAGAAAAAAATAGAAAAAAAAAATTAGTATCATTTAGCCTTAAAGAATTTATACTTCTTAAGGATAAAAATTGAACCAACCGTCATAGCCCCGATAATAAAAATTAGTTGAAAACCGGGGATACTACTATCATCACCGGGGATACTACTATCATCACCTGGTCCAGTTCCAGCTGTATATGTAAGATTCCATATATACCGTGAGATACTTACTGTAACACCAGATTCTTTCTGAACTACCTCATCAAATAAATATTTTAATACTTTGTCAGAATTGAACTCAACATTACCCGTATAAGTAGTCACATCGGATCCATCTATGTATGTTCCTGTAAGGGTGAGATTATTTGTTGATGGCTCACTAAAGGTAATCCAGGAATTGGTATCAAGAGTTTGCATTTGAGGTTTTGTAGATTGTTCTATCTCTACATCACACACTAAATACACATTTACAGGATAAGTTGCAGATCCAACATTAAGAATTACTGTAGCCCATGTTTGTGGTAAAGCTCTACTATAATACAGTTCATGACTTATTTCCCCATCTACAATTGTCCCGTTGATATTTAGCGTTCCATTTAGGTAATCCAATCCAGGTGTTCCTCCCCAATCCGTAAAGTTAAACTCTAAGTAGTATGAATGAGTGTATGATAGATCAGTGCCCAAACCCAGACCATCTTTTACAAAAATATATTTTGAAGCATCCCATCTAAATTGAGCTCCAGGATTCACAGAATATTGATTTGCAGCAAGTACCGGTTGAATTGAATATATTAATATTAAGAAACTCAGAAAAGCAGAAATTTTTAATTTTGCGTTTTTCATTTAACTCATATTCTCATGTTTTTATTATATATATATCAAGTGACATTTCAATTATTTATATTCGCTGACTCTTTTGAGTTTTGAAAGATCTTTATGGTTAGAAGAACAAAATGAATTAAAACAGTTTTTTTAATCTAAAAATATCATATAAGAATTCAGGTTTAGAGGTTTAATACTATTAAATTATACTTTATTTTAAAAAAGAGAGAAAAAAATTAATTAAAAACCATGCGTATTGAAGATATTATCAGAATGAGCTTTAGCTGAATAAATTCGGTCTTTGGTTTTATTCAAAGAAGTTGCTTCTTCAAAATATCTTGGATTCAAATCTCCAAGGAGTTCATCAACTTCATTTTCTTGAACTTCAGGTTGTACAATCTCTTCAACTTCAATACTTTTCATTTCCATTACTTCTTCATAAGCTTGGGTCATTTTTTTTTTCACTTTGTTTGTTTTTTCTTATAATTGTAATATTGATAGGATTTAATATATAGTTTAATAATAGGAACTCTCAATAGACTCTTAGACTATTCTTAGATTCCTTATCCCGATAGTCTTGAAATATAAGTATAAAACCCTAAATAATATGAGATTTAATCTTAGTTCAACCTAAGAACTATGAATAGATCTTTATTGATGTATTTAAAAATATAAGGATAACTAAACCATTTATCAAATTTGAGAAAAAAAAAGATAAAAAACTTATATTAATTTAACACATTAATTAAAAAATGGAAGATATCAACCATTGCTTTTGGATAATTCCTTTCATTGGATTAGTAATTTGCATTATTGCTATTTTTACTCCAGCAGCTTTTTTTGAAAATCAAATTTGGAATCATACTATATATGTTTGGATATGGGGTTATTATATTGATAAGATTGTATATGTTTATGACCAGAGTGTTTCAATTAACAGTCAATTTTATTCACATCCCCTCCAACTTTTGCCCTCTTTAATTGCATCATCGATAATTATTATAAGTATAATTATAATTGCTTTTAGTATATATAAACATAGAATTCATTATAGAGATGGTAAAATTAAAATAATCCAATTATTAGTTCCAGGTATTCTGATAATTATATTCACGATAATATGGATGCTAAGTATGGAAATTGCAGAATTATCTATTTACGATTTAAGAATGTGGAATCGTTATATCCCAAATTTTGGGGTGATAGGAATGTTTTTAGGAGTAGGATTCATAATAGTTGGATTTTTAGTAATTAAAAAATTTGGTCCGAGAGGCTAACATTAATTTCTCATTCATGATTTTCTATTCGTATTTTGATGATTAAAAACAGATTTCTATAAGAATTTATATTCATTTAATTTATCATGGACCAGCAAGATAAAAAGAAAATTGAAAAAATTATATCTGATAGGAAAGAAGCGCATGAGATTTTATTAAAAAAAAACTCAAAAGCATATCATTCCTTTCTTGAATTAGAGAAGAATACCTATAAGGACAACAATTTAAGCAAAATGTATAAAGAACTTATTGCACTCGGTATCTCTGTAATTATTAATTGCGAATCTTGTATGCAATGGCATATTAATCAAGCGTTAAATTCTGGGGCATCGGAGGAACAAATAATTGAAGCACTAGAAGTTGCAATTGAAATGGGGGGTGGTCCTGCGACTGTATCAAGTAGGTTTGCCTTAAAGGTTCTTGATTTCTATAAAAAGTAAAAGAAATCAGAAGAGAACAGTCTATATTTAAAAAGTAATAAAGAAATTAGTGAAAAAATATGGTGGAACAAAAAGCTTTTCAAGACTATTATTCCGATCAAATGAGTTATTGTTATGGATGCGGAAGATTGAATGATGTAGGTATGAGGATCAAAAGTTACTGGAATGAGGATGAAAACATGAGTATTGCCAAATTCACACCTAAATCATATTATACCGCTTTTCCCGGATATGTATATGGAGGGTTATTAGCTTCTTTAATTGACTGTCATGGAACGGGAACTGCTGCCGCTGCTGCTTATAAATCAGAAGGAAGAAAAATGGGAACACTCCCAGAATTGCGATACGTAACCGCCTCCATTCATGTCGATTACATAAAACCAACCCCGATTGATCAAGAACTAGAGTTGATCGGAAGAACCAAAGAAATTAAAGGAAAAAAAGTCATAGTAGAAGTTAATTTATATGCTAATGGGGAATTATGCGTTAAAGGAGAAGTTATTGCTGTTAAAATCCCTGAGAATATGATTTCTAAACTATAATCAGAATTTAATTACCTCAAAAAAAAACCAAATAAATATATAGTTTTATTTAGGTTTAAATTCAATTAGAATAGAAGGTGATTTATTTTGGTATTAAAAACAAATATAACTGAAATGTTTGGTATTAAGCATCCAATCGCAAGCGCTGCGATGGGGCCTTTCAGAACAACTGAATTGGCAATTGCAGTTGCAGAAGCGGGTGGACTTGGTATGATTTCTCATGCAAACCAATCTATGGATGGCAGGGAACCAGATGCTATTGTTGCGATGAAAAAAAATCTTGATTATGTCGTCGAACACACTGATGGAATTTTTGGGTTCAATATAAGAACATCAAGATTAACGGTAAATTGTGACAAATTGATTTCGGAAACTGCAAAGCACATAATGGAAAATCCCAAATTAAAAAAACAATGTTTGTATGCGCTTAGCAGTGCAGGTTCGGCAGCTAGAATACCTAGAAATGAAGACTTTATTAAACTAAGAAAAGATTCGGATATTAAACACTTCCATGTTGCACCTGCACTCTGGTTAGCTGATAAATGTGTGGCTGTAGGTTGTGACGGTCTTGTTGTAACTGGATTTGAAGGTGGAGGTCATCAATCGTATGAAAAAGTTGGGGGGATGGTTTTATTGCAACAAGTACAACAAAAACATCCTGATATCCCGAAAATTGCGTGTGGTGGATTTGCTACCGGGAGTGGTCTGGCCGCAGCCTTAGCCATCGGTGCTGGAGGGATTGCTATGGGTTCTCGGTTCATTGCCTCAAAGGATAGTGAATTTCATGAAAACTATAAAGGTGTAGTACCCCCATCTAAAGCTTCAGATACGCTTGTCAGAACTGGGAGTTTAGGAACCATTAGGTTATGGAGAAACAAATATGCTTTAGCAAAAGGTTTGGTAAAAACTAAGGAAGAAAAGATGGATGAAGAGAAAACCTTATCAGACCATCGGACCGTAATATCTCAAGAAGAACTTGCTGAAGAATTAAGAAAGGATGCCAAAGCCGCTTTTGCTGCTTATCAAGGTGACATGGAAAACGGAGGAGTTTTATTGGGGCAAAGTATCGGAATAATAGATAAAATTGAAAGTGTATCCGATATCATTGAATCCGTCATAAAGGATGCAGAAAAAGCATTAAAAAAAGCAGCAACTTTCGTGCAATAATTTTCCAACATCTTTCTCTTTAACTTTATTTTTTTTATTTTTATCCTTATTAAGTCGTTCTTTTAGCAGAACAATACTATTTTTTTGTATTTGTCTGGTTCTTATGATCGCCAGTTTTTTTCTTAAAGAAATAAACAATAGAGAAATTAAACCTTCGGATGAGCTCTCATGGCTTCGTATAAAATTAAACCCTAATAGAGCTATAATATTAATAGCATCAGCACTTATCTGGGTTATTTTTTTCACACAATTATTTCTAATTTTTGTATTTATGTTTGGAGGAGTTTTTACTTTTGCAAGATTTCATGATTATTTGTTTCACACTATATTAATTCTGATTATAATTTTCTGCTATTATCCAATAGGGAAAATATTAAAAAATCATCGATTTGATAAAACTATAGAAAATATTAACGACTCCAGGGAATTTAAAACCACTTGGTTTAAGTTTCGCTTAAATAAAACAAATTCAGTTATTTTACTTTCTGTTAGTAGTACATTAGTTATTTTATATAATTTTCAGCTGTTACTCATGAATATGAATGCTCAACTATTTTACTCAAACCTTGACCTACTCGACTCATACATGTTATTAAGTTTTCCACTTATGATAATTCTGATAATCCTAATCATTACTATCAATATTTATACTATAATAAAAACGCTTCCTTCAATTAGAAACTTCAAATCTGATAATGAAAAGGGGATTGATAATGGAAATAGAAGAAATGAATGAACCTAATATGAAACAAGTAGTATTGTTTGGATTTGAGTTAAACCGTGCTCAAACCGTTTTATTTTTAATTCTATCTGTTATAGGGATTTTTATGCTCCCTCTTCTCTTAGCGATAGAAATTTTCTCTTATTTATTCGAGGCAATATTTTTTCATGTCCCAAATTATTTACATATCATTGAGCATTTACCGGAATATCGTCAAGAGCTTTGGTTCTTCTATATATTTGCTCCAATCATCGTGAGAATATTTTTAATTTCCATACTGCTTTATCTGAGTGTTCATGCTCTAAATAGGATTCTAAAACCTGCGAAGCCCAAGAAGGAGCGCAAACAGAAAATGATCCAAAAGGATGGAATCGTAAAATGGCTCGGTTTCAAGTTAACTCATGGGCAATCTTTGTTTGTATTTAGCCTTTCTTTAGCCGGGATTTTGTATTCCATTCAATTCTTTTTTGAATCTTCTTATTCTTCTGATTTTATGCTACATGCTGAAAATTATTGTAGAATTGGAGAAGTTTCCAATCGATCAGTATCATTTATTATTTCAATTATCATCAGCACTATATTTATTTCCTTGTGTCTTTATAGCATGCTGGTAATTAGGAAAAGAAAATTCGTATCTCCTTCAAAAAAAACTGTTAAGAATCATGGGTTGATAATATCTATCGTATTTCTTACAATATTTCTATTCTTTATAATGAGAATCTTATGCCATATTATTCTTTTCACTTATGTTGCGTATATTTTTGGTATCACTCCAGCAATAATTAATTCTTATCAGTCGTTTGATTTTATTAGAACAGTTATAACCTTAATTCTTTCTACATTTTTAATTGCCACAAGCTATTTCATGACAGAGAAAACCCATAAAAAATCAAAAATGAATCATGAACTCACTTGGTTGCGGATTGACTTAACTCCGAATAGAGCTATAATTATACTCTCATTAACAATGCTTTCTATTATTTTTTTTAGCTATACATCTTTAACAATAATTTTTACGGTAGGAGTGTTTTATGCATCTTTTCTCTTTTTTGTATTCATCCCTATTATATTATTATGCTATTACTCAATCAAAAAGTTATTGAAGGAAAACCGAATCAACGATATTTTAGATTCAATAGAAAGTTCTGAGGCACTTCTAACAAAATGGTTTAAATTACAATTAAGAAAAATAGATTCTATTGTGTTTCTCTCTATAAGTAGTGGAGTAGTTGTATTATATTTTTTCTATTTAACAGGAATAAACACTTTTCTAAGTGAAAGGATATCAAATATAGATTTTTGGGATATGTTACCCCATGAACTGGTTGGTTTTTTACTTGTCTTTATTGTTTTAATCTTGATGTTAGCTATTGCAATTTATACAATCAAAAATACACTTCCTTCAATTAAATCTCATGAGTAAATAGATTAAATTATTCAAAATTTAAGTAAGAAAAAAGGTAAGAATATTATGAATATTATATTTGAGTTGGTTCGTTATATCATTATCATAATAATAGGGATAATACTAATCAGATGGTATGAAAGAAAAAAAGGGTGGGAAAAGAAATTTCGAACTTCTTTGCTCTTTATTCTTTGTTGGAGAACTCTAATGTTTATCATATTGATACTTATGAACCTTATTCTTGATCTTGCTTTTTTAAATGTCTATGAACTTTATATTATTTATCCAATTATTTTGGTAAGTGTTTCGTTCTTTGTTAATATTCTTCTTGGAGTTTATATTTTTAAAAATGCATATAGACAAAAAATGCAAGAATCCATAGTCCTTATTCTCATAATCGTTATCATTGAAATGATCCTAGAGAATATTCTCTTATACTCTATCTTAATTCCCGAAACTCTGATCTCTAATTTTAATCTCTAACTATATGCTAAAATTACTCTGAATTAATTCTTCACTATTAGAATATGTGTGATTGATGAATCTTTATATATTCTTTTTCTTTTGAAAAATCTGAAAAATCATCAAAATTTAAAATTCAAAAAATGAGGATGAAATGCCAGAATATATTAAAGACTTAAAAGATTCAATTGAAAATGTGTTGGAATTCGTAGGATTGGTATTATTCGTTTTAGGTTTCTTTACATTATATTTCGCTATCCCAACGTTTATTTATAACCCTTATAATGGTTGGTCATGGATAATAAATGCTTGTGTTCTTTTATCAATAGGGATTAGTTTGGTATACTTAGCGATTAAATTGTCAAAAATCAAGATTGAATAAAAAATTTTACATCTTTATTTTCTATATCTTACTTTTAACTTACTATAAATCTATATTAATATCTACCCAAGGAATTATCAGAATTGATTTTGGAAATGCATTAGGATTTGCCGAAATCTGATTTGGTAGTAGAAGATGTTGGATAGGGAAATTTAGGTAAGGTTATTCGCTCAACCAAATCTTTCAAATTTTCTGGAATTTTGATGATTTCTTCTGTAAAATATAATTTTACTGTCGGTTGGGCTTTCTCCTTAAATAATGGGGTCTCCTTTTGATTTAATTTTATCCCAAATACTTCTTCAAAGTGATTTCTGGATGAATGAATTGTAAAGTTATTACCCCCCTGCGAAATTATATTAAAACCTATCTTTTCGAGCTCTTTTCTTACTTTGCTAAAAGATTCAGTTGATGGTCTTTGGTTATATGCATCTCTTTTTTTTTTTCCATCTTTCTCCAAGGAGATCTTCTCAACTCTAGAACGGAGAAAAACTGTAGCAAATATCTGTATTTTATCATTCTCTACTTTTTCTTGTTCAATCATGGTACTCTTCATATATCATATTCTTGAATTTAAAATTATAAATTTGCTTCCTAGAAAATCTATATTGTTTTTTCTATTTAGATTTGGATTATCAATAATTTATAGGCAGAATTTATATTTAAAACTTTATACTTAATTGTCATATATAGAAAAGTAAAAAGACAATAGTACTATTCATTAAAAACCATTCATTAAAATTTTTATCACTTTATCTACTTTTATTCTAGGTCATATCACTGGATTATTATAAAATCGTCCTTAAGCGAATTCCCAAAAATTTTGATTATACATTCATCAACTCCTTTCAAAATAAGCTTCTTTGTAAGTGGAATGAATTTCAAATCCTAACCTCTTATATAATTGAAGGGCAATAAGATTGTCTTTCTTCACATTCAATCCTATTTGATCTACTATTCCGTCAAACGATTTCAACAATCGAACAATAGATCTTTTTGCTAATCCTCTACCTCGAAAATCTGGATGTGTAGTAATATTTCCTAAAACAGCTATGTTATATTTTGGAGAGAAAACATGGACCCCTGCCACAGACACGATTTTCTCCCCTGCTTTTATTCCATAATATTTACCTGTTTTTAACATATGTGGTGTAAAATAACTGTTTGGATAAGCAGTTTGATATAATGAAAGAAGATTTAACTCATCATCATCTTTAAAGGGTGTGGTATCATTAGTATTGATAATAGAAAGATCAGTAAGTTTATCTTGAAATCTCATTTTCAAATGGGTTCCCAAAAACGTCATATTATAATCTGACTCGAGAAATTTATGAAAATCGTCTTGATAATGACAATAGAAACGATCGGGGAGTTTGTTAATGATCCTCTCAATTAAATAAGGAACTTTTTCAGTTGAGCCAAAAATCAGGAGCGTTGGAACCTTTAAACCCCTAAATAACAATATCACCTCTTTTAATTGACCATTTTCTTCCAAACCAAACCAAGTACAATCTGGAAAGAAGAAATCATCTAAATCCCCGATATGATATGCATATAGAAAAATATCTTTCGTAAATCGATTGTAAAGGGTATCCTTATCTGTAATTTGCTTAATCAATTTTTAATCGGACACGCAATTTTAACTCATAATATTAATAATTCTAATATGTCTTCTTTTATTAACAAACTTAAGCACTTTCTGAATTAATAAAATTAACTAATGAAATCTTTAGAATTGTTAAATCACTTTAAAAGGATTGGAAAATGGGTAAATTGGGAAAAAACAGTTGATCAATTTCTTTATGGGGATCCAGAGTCGGAAGTTAAAGGGATTGCAGTTTCTTGGATGCCAACTCTAAATAACCTTGAAAAAGCGTTAAAAGAAGGATGTAATTTGTTTGTTACTCATGAAGCATTGTTTGCTGCAAAAATTGACGAAGATGGTAATATCATTGACGGGCCTATTATAAAAGATCCTCACGCTCGATGGATTGCTGGGAAAAGAAAGCTAGTCCCTGATGACATCTGGATTAGGAAAATGGAGTGGTTAGAACAAAATAAAATTATTGTGTTAAGGTGTCATGATTTTTGGGATAATTATCCGGATATTGGTGTACACGGTGCTTGGGCTAAGTGGTTGGGCTTTAAAAAACCACCTCTGAAAATTGTACCTTATTATGAGCTTCACGAACTAGAAGAAATTACATTAGAAAGATTAAGTAGAAATATTTTAGAAAAAATTAAACCTTTCGGGCAAGACTCAATTCAAGTAATTGGAGATTTAGATAAAAAAATTACAAAAATCGCCTTAGCAACCGGAGCCGCATCAAATTATCGAGATATGCATGAATTGGGTGGAGAAGCACTCCTTTTGACCGACGATGGTACATTTTTTTGGGAGTCGGGTCAATGGTCAAAAGATACTGGTATCCCCCTCATAATCGTTAACCATTCTCTTTCAGAAGAACCAGGAATGCGAACACTAGCAAAGTATCTTGAGAAAAAGTTCCCTGGAATCCCAATTTTTCAAATTCCTGTTGGATGCATTTTTAAGTCACTATACTGAAATAATTTCACTCTAACTAAAGAAAAAAACAATAATAAATCTTGTCGGAGAAAATCAATGAGTAAATTAGTTAAAGATCACTAGGAAAAACATAATATATTTACACTATCATTCATTATAGTAAATAGTTCAATATGAACTTATAACAAAATTTAATTTATGTAAGAAATAGGTTTTAAAATTGACCGAAGGTACAGTTAAATGGTTTAATAACCGTAAAGGTTATGGATTTATAGCAACTGAAGAAGAAGGAGATATTTTCGTTCATCACAGTGCCATTGTTAAGCAGGGTGATGAATTTGCTACACTTAATGAAAACGATAAAGTAAAATTTGAGATCACTCAAGGTGATAAAGGTCCTGCTGCGAGTAAAGTAGTAGTAACTGAAGCCGCTCCTGCTCAAGTTCGAGATTTTCGATATTAAGCTTCTTTTTGTTACAAATCAGTAAAATTAAATAATATTTAATAAGTAGTAGGTAGTAATTAGTAAGAAATTGTTCTGCGATTGTTATCGAATCTTATCTTTTTTTTAGTTTTTGAATAATTTTTTTTTTTTTAGAATAGTGGGATGTTATTAATATCTAAAGATTGAGGAATCCTTCTATTACGCTCTAAATAAGAAACTTCATGTCGTAAATATCTCCAAGAAATTTCGCATTTCTCTGGTTTACCCTCAACTTTCGTTTCAAATGCCCATGGATTAATTACAACTAAATCCCCTTTTCTTACCCACACTCTTTTTTTAATTTTTCCTCGGATTCTCCCTATACGACGTTTTCCATCTTCACAGAAAACAAACATCCGTTCTTGACCCAATATCTCAATCACCCGCGCAAACATTTCCCCATTCCTTCTATAAGGCATTTTTACTCTCGATACTGTCGGAGTTGGAGCAGGAGTGAAACTCCTTCGTCCTTTTTTTTGTTGTTTCTTTTTCATCTTAGGCATAATTATTCTACTCTCTAGTTCTTATATCTAGCTAAAATTATAAATCCGATTTACTGTAAACTTAATGAATTATACTTTTTATTTGAAGTTAAAATCGGAATATGCTTCGCATAAAACTCGAAAAGTACGATTTGAAAATTGAAAATCCAGTTAAAATTAAAACATATCTTTATAATCTAATATAATTATAATAATCGCCCCCTTTTAGTTTTTTCTAAATCAGTTCGACTAATCCAAGATAAATATAAAATTTCGAAGATGGATCTAAATGAAATTTGTTAAATATTTAAATTTCATACTATTAAGTATAAACTTAATTATAGATTATAAGATTAAGAAATGAAGAGAAAAATTGATTTAACTGTGTTTATGGGTGTTACGTTATTTTCTTTTGGATTAATCTCTATTTCATATGGAATTATAGCCTTAATTATTACCGTGCCTTTTGGGTATATAGGGATTATTGTGTATACCAAGGATGTGCTATTTGATCTAGTTTTCCTACTTCTCGGGTTTATTTTAATCAGAAGAAATAAGAAGGTTAAATTTTAATTGAATCAAATTAAAAATAAAGGTTATCGTAAGTAAGTAAAATTTCAAGAAAATAATTATACTACTCTGTCTTGAGTTTCATCCAATAAATGATATGTTGTATAACACTTAGAGAATAATGAAAGATAACGGATTTACTGAGCCGAATTTGAAGAGCTTTAACTCAAACTTATGTCATTTAAAGCTCAATTTCTTTTTCTTTAATATTACTATAGATTTAATTTTTTAACCATTTTGTTTATATCATCCCCAAACCTTATTACTATCTGTTTTATGGTTTTTGTCGGTATAATATATAAAGGAAATGTTCACTTTTTGTTAAAACCGACACCCCCCTTGACATTTATTAGGATTGAACAAATATTTGAAATACAACTTTAATTATTACTTCTAACAACATAATAATTCAGACAACAATATTATGAAATCGTTCAATAACACCCAAAACTATGAAACTCCAATAAATGGGAAACTAGAAGAAATTGCGAATTTCTCATACAACCTTAACAACATACCACCAATTATCGGTATTATAATTGCCGATCAATTTGGGAACACAATAATGGTTCTTGAATATGAAAATAAGCCTGAAGAAAACTATGGCTCAATCAAATCATATTTATCCGATGATAATAAGAATTTATTAGAAATTGATTTAATTTCAATGTATTTTAGTTCATTTAAAACATTTGCAGGGCAAACAAACATACAAAATTTATCAAATCTCGAAATTCATGGATCTAACATTAAAGTCCAGTTACATTATCTACTTGAGAAATACATGGTAATCATTTTTCTAAATTCTAAAGTGGATTTAAATTTAAAAGAAAAGGAATATATAATTCAGTACTTTGAAGACATTTTAATTAAGTACGAATTTGAGTTTCAGCATTTCAATGATGCAAATTCTAGGAAGATTCTCAGAATACTAGAAAATAAGGGAAGGGTATGGTTAAAAAAGTTAAACAAAACATACGTTCAGACATTTCAACACAATTATTTAAAGAAGCATGAATTTCTTGAGCTAATAATAAAAAAAATCTCTCCTACAATTGAAAGTGTGTTGAGTGAATATTTAGAGCGTATTCCAGAGGAATTTATTAACGATATATCAAGGGAATTAAAGAATAAGATTCATGATAAAATTAGTGAATTCAAGTTTAATCTGGAATAATCAATCTTTTCTAATGTTTTGTATAATATCAAAATTAAAACAAATCTTACTCATTAAATTGCCTTTCGAGTCATTTTAAATACGACAGGGCGCTTATAATCAGGACAGCACGCTTTATGTGTATTACCATCATCTTCAAAATAGGGGTAGGACCCACCTGATTCTAATACGCGAATATAAGGATAGATGGCGTTAAATGCGGCAGAACAAATTTTCCCACGATCTTCAGGATAATCAAAGGTTTCCCCAACTATATGACCTAAAGGACAATTTCCCTCTTCAAGAATATCGGTGATTTCGATAGAAACTTTAAATGGTGACATAATTAAGACCTAAAATGTTAGATCGTAGATAAGGGTATAGTCGATACTCAATAGATATTTTTTCTTTACCCCAATATAAAATCGATAATATAGTACAAAAGGCTTTTAAGGAAACTTTTCTTCCTTAATTTCACACACTAATTGAAATTAAGACTAGACGAGTTCTTCTCTTAAGTTTTTATGTTTTCCTTAAATTATTCACAAAAATGTAAAGTTTTTTTATAATTTCACAATTGAATAGTACTTACTGCGAAATTTAAGCTTTTTAATTACATTTTCAAAAGAGGGAGAAAAAGTGCCATTTTTATTTATTAGATTTGTATATCCCACTCATAAAATTGATGAGGTTGTGAAGAAAAATCTGGAAATTATACCCAATTACCCCCCAGATCCATCTAGAGGAGAAACTGTTGTCCAGGCTGCTCGAGGTGTTGAGCAAGGCATTGAATCATTAACTATTTTTGAAGTTAAACAAGGGAAATTTGATGAAACTATGGCAACCTGGATGAAAATAGCAGCGGAATTTCGAAATATCGAAGGACTTGAATATTCTATTGAAGTTTGGGCTACAAATCCAGAAGCTATGGGCTCACTTGGATTGACACCACCATAATAATCCTATAAAATTAATAATTATTTTTTTTTCAATTCTTTTCTCGATAATTTTTTTGGTGTCAAATCTTCACTACACACTAATTGAAATCAGACTAGACGAGTTCTTCTCTTAAGTTTCCAATTATATTGTGTAACAATACACAACAAAAAACACAACATTTAAATAGGTGTGTATATAATTATTCTTTAAGAAACAAAAATAAATTGAGAGAAAAAAAAAAATGAAAAGTAAAAGATTGAATTGGAAGGAAAGGATTATAATTAAAAACATGCCTTATATCCACCAGAATTATTAAATCTATCTTTTTTTTATATTTTTATTCACGCTTATAAAAATTACAAATAAATTGTCTAAAAATTGGAGGTTAAAAAGTATGAATCAAGTATATGATGAAACATTAGTATTATTCGGTTTTGGAATTGAAGAAGAAAAGAAAAAGGTAATACCTCAAGAGATTAAAAATAATAAACTACCTGAAACTTCAAATCCAAGGTATTTTGAAGAAATTATTAGTTTTGATAAAGTTAAAAACAGAATATTTTCAACAATAAATTATCAATATAATGTATTTAGAATTTATTAGGAGGTAAAAAATCGTGAAAATTTCTGGATCAGGAAAGCTTTCGGGAGGAAAGATCGATGAGGAATTATACACAACAGGTTCAACAAGAATAGAGGGAGATTTTGAATGCGATGGATTTAAATCATCTGGTTCTTTTAGGGGGTCAGGAAATCTAATTGTTCATGGTGATATTAAAAGTTCAGGTTCATTTAGACTTGAAGGATCCATTAATGGAGATGGTGATGTAGGATCTTCGGGTTCAACTAGAGTGGGGGGAAAAATTTCAATTCTAGGGTATTTTAAAAGCTCCGGTTCATTAAGGGTAGGGGATAATATTAAGGCTCTTGAAGGGATTAATTTTTCAGATTCTTCAAATATTAGAGGAAATATTTATTCTGAAAGAGGTATCTTAATTTCAGGATCTACTACGGTCTATGGAAATGTTGATGGAAATGTTATAGATTTAGGTGTTGGACGTGTGTTGGGTAGTAGAGGTGCTTTTAAACATCCCGTTAAAGTATACGGGAGTGTTCATGCTAGCAAGAGTGTTAATCTTGTAAGAGCATTAGTTGAGGGGGATGTTAGAGGAAAACACGTAATTATTGGAAAGAACACAGAGATCTTAGGTAAGGTTTATTATGTTGATACTATTGAAAAGCACGAGAAATCCATATTAAATCATGACCCTATTCAAATATCAGCTAAAGAGTTAGATAACCAAACCACTATAAATAAACAAAATTTGAAAAATTAGGATATCAAGACTATAAAAGGAGGATTAAACATGTCAAATGAAAAAGATATGAATGATAAAGAAGAAAGAAATGAGGAGATTGGAAAAGTGAAATGGGAGAAAAGTAGCATTCATGATAAACTTATGGACGAATTAGAGAACATTCGCGAAGATTTAAAAGACGAAATCGAGGATTTAGGAGAAGAAGTTGATGATATTAAGGAAGATTTAAAAGATGATTTAGAAGATTTTATGGAAGAACGAAAATCTTTGCTTGAAGAACTTGGTGATATTAAGGAAGAATTAGAACTTTATGGGGGTGATGCAAGGGAACAAATTGAGAAGGCTGCAGAGAAGACAGAACGGTTAAAAAACAAAATAAAAGCAAACGAAAAGAAGTTTGAAGCAAAAGTTAGAAAAAAGGTAGAAAAAGCAGTAAAGCGCATCAATATATCAGTGGATCCTGAGCAGAGTGAGGAATGGAGGGATTGGGCGGAAGATTTAGGTGCTTCCGTTTCAGAGCTAGTACGAAAATCAATGAAATTTGTAAAAAACAATATAGGTGATATTAGTAAAATGGAACAATGGGGGAGAAAATGGGAAAAGGTTGGTAGAGAAATTGAAAATGCTGTTGATAAATCGGAAATGAAAGACTTTGGCAAAGAGATGGCGAAAAAATACGGGAAAGGGAAACACTCTCCTAAAATAAAAGTTATTGTTTCAGATGAGGTTGATAAAGACCGTATAAAAAAGAGGTTACAGGGATTAATTAAGCTTCAAAAATCGATACCAATTGAAAAACTTTCTCAAACGCTTAATATACCTAAGGAAGAAGCTGAAAACTTAATCTATGAGTTGGCTGCAGAAGGTATTGAAGGAGAATTGGTGGAAGGAGTATTTAAATTCACAAATGGTCCTGAAGAGGTGCTCTCGAAGCTTTTTGATTTAATTGATAAAATGTAAAAGTTCAAAATTTAAGAAATATTACAAAAATTAAGGAAAAATTAGGAAATTAGGGGATATGAGATGGAAGAATTAGCAGATCAGAGTACCTTTAAGAGTTATCTCTTATTTTGGTCGGGACAATTAGTTTCACTTATGGGATCGTTAGTAGTTCAATTTGCAATTACGTGGTGGATTACTATTATTACTGGCAGCGCCCTCTACCTTTCTTTAGGTACATTTTTATATTTTTTGCCTATGGTTTTTCTTACACCCATTACAGGGGTGTTAGTAGACCGGTGGGATCGTAAAAAACTAATTGCTATCGTAGATTCTTTTCAATCATTAGTAACAGTTTGGATAATTGTCCTGTTTTATTTAGGCATAGCAGATCCTTTAGGAGTAATATTGATAAATAGCTTGAGAGGAGTATGTCAAGCCTTTCATATGCCTGCGGTGAGCGCTGTTGTTCCAACAATGGTACCTAAAGAAAAATTAAGTAGACTAAATGGGGTTGGTTATCTTTTTACGAGTTTAATACAACTTATAGGACCTGTTATTGGTGCTGTACTTATGGCGTTTTTTTCACTTCAACTTATTCTTTGGATAGATGTTATAACTTTTGTTATTGCAGTTATCCCCTTATTGATGATTAAAATACCAAGTGTAAGAAACTTAACTGAAATAAGTGAAAAAGTAAAAACAACATCATTCAAAAAAGATTTCAAGGAAGGAATCATAACGATAAAAATAATCCCCGGATTGTTAATACTTCTATTTTTAGATATGATTATAAATTTCTTGGTTGCTCCTGTTAATGTATTACTACCTCTTTATATAAATGTAATTCATTTAGGAACAGCTTTAGATTTGGCATTTCTAAGTATGTTTCTTAATGGGGGTATGATTTTAGGAGGAGTAATAACTACTTTAAAGAAGAATTGGAAACATAAGAATTCTACTTATTTTATAGGTATGATGATTGTCTTGGGGTTACTCTCGGTTTTAGGTATTGCTCCGAGGGGAATCTTTATATTATTGTGGTTAGGAGTGGGAATGATTGGTCTTATATTACCAATTATAAATACAATTTATATGACCATTATACAAACCACTGTTCCCCCTGATAAAATGGGAAGAGTTTCATCTGTGATTCAATCATTTGCAAATGCAATGTTTCCAATAGGAACAATTATTGCAGGACCTCTTGCTGAAGCCATTGGAATTCGAAGTGTTTTTATCTATGGGTCAATAATCGGTGTATTAGTTGTATTCTTAACATGGCGTTTTACTAAAATGCGACATATTGATTATGAAAACCTTGAATTTATAACTGAAAAAATTAATAATATCAATTTATAATCAAAAAACCTGAAGTGGGCTAAATATAATGGCAGAATTAGCAAACAATAAAACCTTTAAAAATTATATATTTTTTTACTCAGGACAATTATTTTCATTGTTAGGTTCCTCTATTACTCAGTTTGTAATTGTCTGGTGGATTACAATTTCAACAGAAAGTATGATTATGCTTTCAATTGCCACTTTTGCTTATGTCTTACCAATGACTTTAGCCATGCCAATTGCAGGTGTAATAGTGGATAGATATAGTCGAAAAAAAATAATATTAATAGTCGATTCACTTCAAGCATTTACAACGCTTTTTATAATCATATTGTTTAATTTAGAGATTACTGTACCAATTTTGATAATTATTTTAAATGGTCTATTGGGATTATTTCAGGGTTTTCATATGCCAACGGTAAGTGCAATTGTTCCTACTATGGTACCAAAAGACAAACTGAGTCGAATAAATGGTATAAGTTTTCTATTTTCCGGGTTTATTCATACTATAGGTCCGATAATTGCTGCTATGTTATTAGCATTTTTACCTATCAATTTAATTCTTTGGATTGATCCTCTAACTTTTATCATTTCACTTACTCCTTTACTTCTAATTAAGATCCCTGTAGTCAGATCAGAAGAAATAAAAATTAAAAGAAGTTCTTTTATAACAGAGTTTAAAGAGGGATTTCAAACATTAAAATTAATTCCAGTAGTTTCCATGATGTTACTGGTATCAATGTTTATAAACTTCTTGTTAAGACCATTCCAAACTCTAATGCCCTATTTTGTATATTTCATACACTCAGGTAGCCCTTCAGATTTAGCTCTCATTTCTGCTTTTATAAGTGGCGGAACGCTAACGGGTGCATTAATAACATCAATTAAGAAAGAATGGAAACATAAGATTTTTATTTATTTTTGTGGAGAAATTGCATTAATGCTACCAACAATTGTATTTGTTTTTTTGCCACTGGGTTCCTTCTTAATAATGGGTATAGTTGGGGCAGTTTTTGGAATGATCATGCCGATCTTAAATACGATATATTTAACCCAAATGCAACAAAATGTCCCAGTGGAAAAAATGGGACGAGTATCCTCCATTGATTGGACAATATCATTAGCTATTTCTCCATTAGGCACACTTTTTGCAGGATTTATTGCTGAGTTAGTGGGAGTTCGCAATATTATCCTCTATTGTGCTATAGCTGGAGTAATAATTACGATGATAATATGGCGATTTACGAGTGTTCGATATAATCATCACCTAGAAAAAAATAAATTAGAAATGATAATTTAAGTAATATCTTAAGTATAATCAAAAATTGTGGAAAAAGATGGAAGAATTAGCAACTAAAAAGACTTATAGGAATTACCTGTTTTTCTGGTCAGGTCAGTTGTTTTCCTTATTTGGATCATCAATTATTTCTTTTGTATTGATATGGTGGATTACTGTCGAAACACAGAATCCGTTATTATTAGCAATAGCAATTTTCCTCCGAATTCTTCCAATGACTATTTTCTTACCTATTGCAGGTGTTTTTTCTGATAGATTTGATCGAAAAAAATTAATCTTAGTTGCAGATTCTTTACAAGCATTTATAACATTTTTATTAATTCTATTTTTTCTTTCTGGATTAGCTAATGTCTGGATTATAATGATAGTAATTAGTTTACGAAGTATCTGTCAAGCATTTCATGTCCCGACTGTAAATGCTATAATTCCTTCGATGGTTCCTGAACAAAATCTCCCCCGAATTAACGGAATTAACTTTCTTTTTACAGGTATTGTAGGAATATTTGCTCAATTGATAGCAGCGATATTATGGATAATTTTTCCGATTAGCATGATTTTATGGTTAGATGTTATCACTTTTTTTATTGCTTTACTACCTCTGTTGTTGATAAAAATACCTTCAGTCATCAAGAAGACGGAAAAAAATGAGACAGTAGAAAAGAACTCATTTCTAAAAGAATTTAGATTAGGTTTTAAGACATTAAGAGCAATTCCGGGGTTACTAATACTAATTTTTCTAGGAATGATGACCAATTTCTTATTAAGACCATTAGTTACTTTATTACCACTTTATGTAATTCTCCATGGTGGAGATACTGCATATTATGCTTTTACCTTAACTTTTTTGCACGGAGGAACGATTATCGGTGCCGTAGCTACTTCAATTAAGAAAAAATGGCCTCATAAAATCAGGATAATATTTGTTGGTACAGTGGTTATTATGGGGGGATCTTTGGTCATGGCATTAGCCCCAAGAGGTTTATTTTTTATGATCTTTATGGCGGGTATTATATTAGGAATAGCAATGCCAATCATAAATTCCCTTGCCCAGACATTCATACAAACGATTGTACCAAAAGATAAATTGGGTAGGATTACTTCTATAGACTGGTTTTTATCTAATCTAATGTCTCCAATCGGTGTAATAATTTCCGGACCATTAGCCCTAATATTAGGTATTCCCGGTTTATTGATGTATTCTGCTATTATTGGATTGATAATCCCCGTTTCACTATGGTGTTTCACAAAGATTAGAAAATTAGATTATGACGATGAAGCTAAACTTAAAAAAATTATTGAAGATGTAAATAATATTTAATCTGAATTCGATAATTAAACATATTCTATATTAAAAATACCAAAATTTATTTAATTTTTTTAATGCTCTATGTTATTAATTTGATTTTAGATATCTAAAATTTTGAAAGAAAACCAACTAATTCGTTTATGAATCTTTTTAAATAATGAGTTTGATGTAATTGGAGAAAAGAGCTAACAAAAAAACTTTTCGAAGTTATATGTATTTTTGGTTTGGGCAATTGTTTTCATTATTAGGATCATTAGTAGTCTTTTTTGTCATTTTTGTGTGGATTGCTGACGAAACAAGAAGTCCTCTAATGCTATCCTTGGCGAGTCTCATTAATCTTGTTCCTCTGCTTATCATTACACCATTTGCGGGAGTTATTTCCGACAGAATCAATCGGAAAATGATAATCCTAGTTGTAGATTCATTACAAGCATATTTAACCGTTATTTTAACAATTATTTTTATCCTGGATTCTGCAGAAATTTGGATCGTATTTATATTCCTTGGTCTTCGAAGTATATGTCAAGCCTTTCATAATCCAACTGTCATGGCTATATTACCATCTATGGTTCCACAAGATAAGTTAGGGAAAGTAAATGGTATAAGATACTTATTTTTAGGGATTATACAATTTATAGGACCCGCAGTAGGAGCGACCCTATTATTTTTTGTTCAAATAAAGTATATTCTCTGGGTAGATGTAATTACTTTTTTTATTGCACTAATTCCTCTCATAACTTTAAAATTACCTCTACTTCAAATTAACGATAATCGTAGTCAACAAAATTCATTTGTGAAAGATTTTAGAGAAGGTATTAAGGTAATGAAAAATGTTCCTGGACTTCTAATAATTATGTTGATTGCGATGCTATTAACCATGTTGACACAACCTTTAATGGTTCTCTCCACATTTTATATAAAGTATATCCATGGTGGTAATAATTTTACATTAGCAATCATCCAAATGATAATGCAGGGAGGAATGATTTTAGGAGCATTAATTCCTTTTTTTAAAAAACGATGGAAAAATAAGATGAGAATTTTATTTATCGGAATGATTGTAATAAATGTTGGTTATATAATGCATGCAATTGCTCCAATTGGATTTTTTCCTCTGATAAGTGCCGGTGCATTTATAATGGGATTCATCATGCCAATAATAAATATAATTGTAATGACGGTAGTTCAAATTACAGTTCCTCATGATAAAATGGGGAGAGTTTCTTCTATTTTAAATACATTAATGATGATTGGTTCACCTTTAGGAGCTATTTTAGCAGGCTCATTAAGTGGGATTTTAGGTGTATCATTTCTATATCTACTATGCGCAATAATTGGAATTTTTATTACTATAATCCCTTATTATTTAACGGGCATAAGACATATTAACTATGATAAAGAAATTGGGGATACTAGTTCTTTTGTAGGCAGAACCTAAAACTTCTTATAGTTAAAATCATTTTCTAAATCATCTATTTGATGGATTTTGAGGATAAAGTTTGGAAATTACATCATCAAAGAAAAGGTACCACCAATATCTTTTTATTTGGGCAGGTCAATTAATTTCTCTTTTTGGATCATCAGTGGTTGGATTTGCCTTAATATGGTGGATGACAATAATGACAGGGAGTGCGATGTTCCTTGCGACTAATTCATTTCTAACTATAATAGTAATGACCATATGTATGCCTATTGCGGGAGTTTTTTCAGACAGATTCAATAGGAAAGTTCTAATTATTTTGGCTGATTCATTATTGGCATTTTCAATAATCTTAGGCATAATATTGTTTCAATTTGATCTTATGACTATCTGGGTTTTATTAGCATTCATGAGTATAAATAGCATATTTCATGCATTTCATATGCCTACTTTTAACGCAATTGTTCCCTCAATGGTTCCTCCGGAAAAATTAATGCGAATTAATTCTATAAGTTTTTTCTTTGTAGGTTCAATCCAAGTTTTCGCTCAGTTTATAGCTTCAGTACTCTGGTTATTTTTTCCAATCCATATTATTCTTTGGGTGGACTTCATTACTTATTTAATTGCTCTGATACCATTAATAATAATTGAAATACCTTCAGTAAATGACAAACAAAGCACAGCCACAGAAGGACTGAAGAAGCCTTCTTTTTTTAAAGAATTTATAACTGGAGTTAGAGCTTTGAAATTAATACCCGGACTCATAATTATTATAATAATGATGATGCTAACTTCATTTATAATGAGCCCGATTAAAGTTTTACTTCCTTTATATGTTTATAGTACTCATAGTGGTTCAGCAGGTCATTTTGCTCTAACTTTAATATTTTTTCAAGGCGGAATGATTTTGGGTGCTTTAATCCCTTTTATTAAGAAACAGTGGGCTCATAAAGCGAGAGTGATTTTTATTTGTCTCGGGATTACAATGATAGGATATATAATACTTGCGTTAGCTCCAAGAGGGACATATTTTATAATTGCCCTCGGTGCAGCAACAATGGGCTTATCTTTCCCTATTATAAGTACATTATCAACTACAATTATTCAAACGGTAGTTCCTCTAGAGAAAATGGGAAGAATAATGTCCATTAATCAAACAATAACCATATTGATACTTCCACTTGGCACAATACTTTCAGGACCATTAGCTGAAATTTTAGGAATTCCATTGTTATTCTTCTATTCTGCGGAGTTGGGACTAATTATTGCCTTTTCACTATGGACTTTAACAAATATTAGAAAATTAGATTATGGAAATTTGGGGAAAATTGGAGAAATTAGTGAAAAAATAAAAAATCTAAATAAATAATTAATCTTCTTCTATTGCTTATTTATTCTTATAGAAGTTTAACCAATGATTAACAGTCATACTTCTTCGACCTGCATCAGGTTCACCAAAAGTATTGGGAATGCTAATTTTTTCCGCGGTAATATTCTCTTTAATGGCGTCTTTAATAATATTTCTAAAATCCGTATAGAATTCAATGTGGCGATCTAATGAACTCGCTCCCTTCATTATAGGTCCATGTCCAGGGATGTATATATCAGCATTAATATCCTGCATTTTCTTTAAAGCATTTATTAAAAGTTCAGGGTCACAGGTAGGATCTCCTGCATAGGGAAAAGTATTTTCAAATATTAGATCTCCTGCGAAAACAACCTTCTGATGAGGAAACCAAACAAAACTGGACCCCGCTGTATGACCTCCTGTATGGTAAATCTCTATATGTAAATCATCATCTTGAATAATTAATTTATCCGTAAATAGAAGAGTAGGAACGATATACTCAACACCCTCACCAATTGGACCTTCCTTTGCCAAATTCTTTATAAAAACTTGATATCGAGATTTAGTTTCGTTATTCAACATTATTTTTGATGTCATTTCACTGCTTAGGATACAGATATCTTTAAAAGGTTTGAAACCAAATATATGGTCTCCGTGATAATGAGTGACAACTAAATATTTAACTGGAACACCAAATTGGCTTTTTAAATTCTTCCGAAGCAATTCTCCAGTCTTTACATACATTGTACTATCAATAGCAATACAAAAATTGCGTAAAGAAAGTCCACCTGCATTACCACGACCTTCACCTGTCGTATTAGCTACTGTTAGAGGAGTAATTGAATCTAATTTATAGGTAATGTCCATTATAATTCACAATATTTGTTTTAAGATAGATAAAGAGTGAATATTTTATATTCTTTATATAAAATTTAGATTTCAACGATTTTTTATCTTCATGATAAATAAAACAAGCTCTAAATTGAAAATAATTAAAAAAAAATAAAAAGATTTCAATATGCTTTATTCTCTAATTGGGATTAATTCTTCTTCATTTATCTTCCTTGCTTCGGGTAAGCCTTTTCGAAGGTTGTTAAATTTGTTTATAGATAAGCCATATACAATATAAGCAGGGATAGAATTTAAAATAGCTATTGCTGGAGTAAACCCTAGAACTACTGCATCTGATAGTCTTCCTGGAAAATTGGAGAAATAAAGTATCAAGGTTGCTAAGAATACAATTGCGGAAATCCCAGAATATCCCTTAAGATAACTATTAAACCTTAAGTGAATGGGTTCAATCTCAAATAGCTGATCCAACCGCTTTTCTAAGCTATAATGAATAAGTCCAGAATCCTCAAGCATCCATCCAATCGACCAAAGCCCTATAACTATAGGTAAGACTAAACCTACTATTGCCATGAAGAATGGTAGGACAAAATTTAACTGCAATCCTTCAGCGGTATAACCACTTACTGTAACTTCATTAATAAAAAGATAAGCATAATCTTCAAGAAGTGGCACAATAAAGGCTAGAAGTCCTATAGTTAAAAGAAAAATAAAAATCCCTCTTTTTATGAATTTTTTTAGCGATAAAATTTGAGGTTCTACATCTATGAAGGCATCTTTATGGCGTCTGTAAATAGCTCGCTTTCCCTTTAAGAATAATGGTGTAAATAGGCGTGAAAATAAAACAACTGTTATCATTGAACCTACATTTGGTATTATAAAATCAAACACAATATTATTTATATTTGAGGGAAGTCCCAATAAAGGTACGATTCCTATTTGTTCATCTACAAAAATCATCCGAATCATGGCAATTGGTAGTACAATTAAATATCCTATTAATATAACCAGAAAATGGGTACCGAGTTTTTCTTTTAGTTTCATATTAGATAATTCACCAAATTTGTCAAATTCTATAAACTTACTAAATTAGAATTTGATTTGTAAAATAAGAATTAATATAATTTAAAAAGATGGTATTATAATCTATTATCTTAAAAATAGGGGAAAATCAAATAACCCAAATCTTTATTCGTGTTCTTGAACCCAATTCCTAATATCTTTACTTTTTTTTGGGAAGAGATCTCTGATAACTGATAATGCCTTTTTTTTTACATCTGGGTTTTCATCTGAAAGGATACAGTTCTCGAGAACACTGAAAGTCTTATTATTGATAAGCTCTAAAACCTTGAAAGCCATTATACTATTTATTCTAACATCGATCTCTTCACTATCTTCTAAAAAATGAGTTAAGAGATCCGTAGCCTCCAAGTCATTCATTTGATTAGTGGTAACAAACTCATAAATCTTTGCAACTGATAAACTTTTATCCATAAAATCTAAAGCATCTTGATAAAACACCTCAGATTGTTCTAAAGGATCCATTATCTTAGAGTTTCGCTTCAAATCGAATGGACACTCATGATTTTCAGGCAATCGATGGTTACCACAGAAAACCATACCGCAGAATGTACATCTATAGGGTATATCATCCACTTTATGCTTACAAAAATAACAGTTTGGCAAATTATGAGGGATAAATTTAGCTAATATTGCTAAATATAAATTCAATTATTCTAATTTAAACTCTTTTGATTATCTAGAATTTATGTTCTTGTCTATTAATAATATCATTTTGAATTGGGTTTCCAAGATCCACGAATGTGGCGTTGTATCCTCCAACTTTTACGATTAAATCTGAATAATTCTCAGGATGGATTTGAGCATCTTTAAGTAGTTCAGTTGATACTACTGTCGGTTGGATTTGAACACCTCCTGCTGTAAAATAAGATTTAAGCAAATGATAGAATTTCTCAATATGTTCTTCTCTTGAAAAATTTTGAGCATTCATTCTTATATTAACCGCAACCCCATTTATAGCAAGTTCATAATTTAATTTTGCTATAGAATTTAAAACAGCAGTAAGACCATTCTTTTCCATGTTATTTACAGGAGAAAGACTATTTGATAAAGGTTGATTAGCTTTCCTTCCATCAGCAGATGCTCTTGTGAATAAACCCTCTATAACATGTATTCCCATAGAATAGGCTCCCGGATTATACTGACCATTTCTTAAACATTTGTGTTTTACTACTTCAGAGCAGAATAAATCCCATAGTTCATTTGCAAGTCGATCTACTTCTTCTTCATCATTCCCCCACTTACTAGATTTATGTAATAAATACTGTCTTAGTTCTTCTTGTCCTGTAAAATTTGAATTCAAAACCGTTATAAATTCTGAGAGTGTTATTTTTTTATTTTCATACACTAATTTCTTGATATTAAACATTGAATCTACCAACGTAGCAAATCCATAAGCCGTAATTGAAGAAAAATTATATCGCGCCCCTCCTGCGGTATAATCTTTGCCTTCCTCCATACACCCTTCAATAATAGCAGAAACAAATGGTTGAGGGAAATGGTTAATGGTCTCTTCATCTCCTAATTCTGCGATTTTAACACATTTTTCTATATTATATTGTAGTTGGCGAATAAAAGCCGAATAAAATTCATTGTATGTAGAGAAATTTCCAGGATTCCCTGTTTCTAAACCACCTATTTGTTGGGTTAAATTACAATAACCATTGTTTAATGTGAGTTCAAGAACACCTGGAAGATTTATATACATTCTACCCGTCGCAGCAAAAGTATTTCCTTGACTTGTAGGTTCTACACATCCAATTATTGCATAGTTATGTGCGTCTTCAGTGGTATATCCTCCTTTTATCATCGCAGGAATAATATTGTCATCATTATAAAAAGCAATACCAGATGTAGATTGAAATACTTTTATGGCTTCTTTAAAAAATGTAACAGGAGTTTTGTTATGAATTCTGATTGAAAGATCGGTTGTGAATGCTTTTAGATTCTTATAAGCTTCCAGAAATAAATAGGAAATCTCATTTGTTGCATCATTTCCATTCTTATCCATACCAGAAATTGTTATAGTTTGGGTATTTTGTCCAAGTGCATTTGCTACTGTAGTATAATCTGTTGGTAATAGTGTTACATTCCATGTTAATTTTAAATTTAGTTCTTCAATAAGATCTAACGCGAAATCTCTTGTAATTTTATTTTTATCGATATCTTCTTTATAAAATGACCACAAGATTTGATCTAACCGACCTAGAGCTACAACACTTCTCTGATAGATTATATTAATTATGTTTTGGGTAAAGGAAATCAATTGAATTGCTTCATAGAATGAATCAGGGGTAGAACTAGTAAATTTCTCCATCATCATTCCAATAATCTCGAGCTCCTTCTTCCTTTGCTTATTAACTTCATCGTATGCTTTTTTGTACGCAAGTTCAGAATATCTCCTTGAAAATTCTTTCGCTCCATAATAGAGAATTTTCACAGCTTCATAGAAATTATATTTTTCTTCATAATTGTAGTCCTCTGTTTTTAATTTTGATTGATAAGATTCTGCCTCTTTAATAATTCCGTTATATCCTAATTTTAACAATTTTTCATAATTCACACAAATATGACCTTCATTAGTTCCACTTACGATTGCGATATTTGGGGCTGCTAAGGAAATTCTATCTCTTCCTGGTATTAATTTCTCATCTAAAATTCTTTTAGGAATTATATCACTATAAAGAGCCCTACCTTTCCAGAAAGGAATTAATT
>JAGXNR010000190.1 GCA_019894875.1 Promethearchaeota archaeon
ATACAGTAGTTCAAGCGGCACGAATCCATAAAAAAATCGCAAATAAATGGGAACAATGAAACCAACCCCTAAAAAAATCAATCCGCATATCAAGAATATCAGTCCAAGTTTTTGGATTTTCATTAAAGAGTGATAATTTCGCTTGAGTTTAACATAATCATTCTTGGATTCGGGACTATTTCTCCCAACGATTATGAATACAAAGGGTGTAGTTAGAACCCCCAAAATTAATGAAGTAAAACGAATGAGTGAAAAGAGTTCCCTTTCATGACGTGTGAAATCAAAGAGATATGATACAGATAACACCCAAAAAATGCAATAACAAGCTATGAAAAATATCATGTCAATAGCCGTTATGATATAGGATTTTTTAACTAAATCCATCAAAATATCATCTCTAATGAAATTAATTTAATGAATTTTATAAATATTGATCTTTAATTTATTACAACCAACTTTTAATTTAAATCTGATTTTTTTTATATTATTATTAAAAAAAAAAGGAAGATTTTATAATGTTTGGTTAATCATGGAAATAGTAGCGTCCATAAGAAGGCACCAATACCTCCAGCAATTACAGCAAAAAGTAAACCAGCTGTTAATCTCAAATCCTCCTCCACATATTCAAATGAGATAATCGTTAATCCGTACACGAGTAAAGCAAGGAATAATGCTGGATATTCAAAAAGACCGCTTGATATATTGTAATTAGATATCGCTTCAATATCTTCTCTTATTGCAAAACCTGTAAATATGATCTCCATTAAATTAATCACAATTTCCGCAGCGCCAACCAAACCTCCAAAAATTAATACTGCTCCCATAATCATGTTTATAAAACTACCTATTGCTAAACCTTGCATAAAATTTTCAGTGAGTCCTCCAATGCTATCGATATATCCTAAAAATAAGCTGGTAGATGTAATTAATGAAATACTCGCAACGAATAAAGTACCAAGTGCTAAAGGTTGTGATCTGCTTAAAGTCAAAATACTCCCAGTAACGGATGCAATGCTTCCAAATAAAATCATGGCATAACCTACGCCATTAAAAAACTCTTCTAAATCTTCCAAATCATTGAATTCGAGTGGTTGGGTTCCTATATTTTGTAAAGTGTGGCAAAATTCACCCGAAGGAGATGCATAATCGTTTTTATATATGTTATATGTAGCATCATAAGGTGAATCATTAGCCTCATAGCGATAGCGAATAGTTGGAATCATAATATCAAAGTATTCAATATATTCCGACTCAATTATATATTCAAGAGATATAAAATTATTACCTCTCTGGATTTTTAAGAAATTTATATTTAATTGAAGTTGCCCCTGAACTATTACATTTAATAGCATCAGAAATAAACACAATACTCCGAAACCAATTGTTGTTATAAGTAAAATTATTGCGAATACTATCCAAGCGAAAACTAAGATCCAAGGACACAGGTATTAGACTATGTAAATCTTCAAGGACCCAAGCACAATAAGCGACATCGTGAAAAATACGGGACTTGAACCACAAAAAGCTAGATATGAAGCTCTTAGATTAGTTCAATTAATGGAATTCGAAATGAAAGCAGATCCTGGCATGGAAGAACCTCTGTTTTCAGTTGTATGTGATTATAATGATAATAAACTAAAAAAAACTAAGGAGAGAATAAATTATGAATTTTGACCAAGAATTGAATGTCTGCGGAACTGTATGTCCCGTTCCCGCTCTTAAAACGAAGAAACAGTTAATGAAAATGCGACCTGGGACCGTTTTAAAAGTGATAACAGACTATAAACCTGCAAATGAATCTGTTCCAAGAGATTTGGCCAAACAAACCAAACATAAACACTTAGGAACGGAATTCCTTGAAGATGATGAACAATGGTACATCTATTTTGAAGCTGTAAAATAACTTTTTTTAACCCAATCTTTTTTTTTTAATGATTTTTATATGGTTTATTTTTTATAAAATATTGATTTGATTATAATTCACAAGAAGGATTTAGCTAGAAATACAAAAAATAAGATAGGTAACGAAAAGGTCAATTTATTTCATTTAATTACACCTTATTTTTTTCTTGAATATAATTCCAGTAATGATATCCAAGAAGCTTATTTGTTCTCTTGATTTTGATTAATTTTTGAGATATTACAATCCGTAATTATATTTTCGCTGTTTGAAAATGAGTCAAATTCATTGATTTCAGAAGAATCTAATGTTATTTTAACTGATTTTACAATTTTAAGAGTAGATAAGATGGTAGAATTCCTTATTTCTAAAATCATAGACTTCCATATAGTTAAAACATTGAATTCACATTCTTGAATTATGATATTTTTACATTTAAATAATTCTAATTCATCTATCACTAATTTATTCAATAAGATATACTTTTTTGATTTGTAAATCAATGGTTCTTCAGGAAAGAAATCAGATTTAGTTATAAGAATTGGATTCTCTTTTGTACCCTTACCTCCATACTTATTTAAAGGAATTCTTCTTTTCGCAATAACAAAGAAATAAGGAAATAGAATAAGGTCCAACAAGATAAATGGAAATAAATTCAACAGGGAAATAAAAAGATGCCACTTAAGAACAAATATAGTAATAATAATAAAAAATGAGTATCCTGTAAAAGTGTAAATAACTAATTTAATATGTATTTTCAGCATTGGATCTTAAACCTATTCATTTGTCATTGTCATAAAATGATTTATTAAATTAAAACTAATCTTAAAAAAAAAAAATTAAAATTTAAGATTCTTCAGGGGTTAACAACAATCTATATCCTACATTCAAAAAGATTAATCCTACAAGCATCCCTCCAATTCCAAACAGTAAAGAAAAATCCGCTTTTGTACTTCCATCGTATCCTCGTTTATTATTTCCTATTTTCTTTTGTAATCCTTTATCGTAATGAGATCCAAACATAAGCAATGATATAAAAGCAAGGAACAATGCTAAAGCCCCAGTTGTAGTTGTGAAAACTAATAAACCAGTTTTAAAATCCGGCACATTATCCCAATCTATTAAATTTGAAACATCACTGAAATCAAGAAAAAGACTCATAAGAGTGCCAAGAAAGTCCATCAGTTCTGCGATGAGTAGGATCTTTGTTGCTAAAATATAAGGATATTTTCCTAATGCACCAATAGTCTTATAAATTTTACCCATGAAGCTCATAGCATTATTAGAAATATAATCACCCACTAAGTAGAAAAACATACTTGCAAGAAATATACCGTACCCATATCCAAGAAGTGTAATGCCCTTTTCTTGGTTTGAATCTGTTTGAGCAATTAACAATCCCAAAATCACTAAAGTAGCAATGTAAGCAATGAACGATATTATTGTAATTGCTTTTTTATATTTTTCATCAAATACATATTGATTTAATGCCGCTATTATACAAACTGTAGTTGAGGCTATTCCTACACCAGATCCAAATGATATAAAGAAATCAACTAGTATATCTGTGACGCTTATATCATTCTCAGAACTAGAAGTATGAAGATTATCTATACTGGTTTCAGTTTGATATTCCATCTGATTATTATCAAATATATCTTCAAAAAGGTTATCTGGGAATTTCGAAAATCCTATGTTATTTGAGAAAAAAGTCGAAGAATAACCTAAGATAAAATCTGAAGACTCAAAATAAATATTAATCACAGGGATATCAATATCAAAAAACTCAATATGATCCAAATCTATGTTATAACCCATTATTAAATCAAAAGCTCCAGTTACTTTGATTTCATTTATTTTTATTTCATATTGCACTTCCATAAAAATATCTAAAAGAAGTGCTATTCCAATGATGGAAATCAGCATTATATTCGCAAATAAGAATATGAAAGCAAAGACGATCCAAGCGAAAATTAAAATTGCAGCACGTACTAAAAGCCATGCCAGGTGTGCTAGCCAGGTGAGTATTGTCATTCCTATTGATTGGGCATTCTCATTGTTTTGTGTGGTGATCTCTACTATGACTATGACTAATGTAACTATTAGAATGGCCGGTCCAAAAAATACGGTAAGTATAAATGTAATCAATCCTCCTAAAACCACGCTAAGGGATCAAATGGTCTCGGAGCAGCTCCCAATGCCGCACTAATATAGGGACTATATAATGGGATAAATGACATCGCTGCAGAAGGTAGATTCATCATCGAGGCTGATACACCGTCATCTTTCGTCGAAATATAGGAATATAGCTCGTCTATTTATTATTGCAATATCAGTC
>JAGXNR010000191.1 GCA_019894875.1 Promethearchaeota archaeon
ATCCACACCTTCCCGCGGCTCTTCCTTCATCATTAATAATTGCAGCGTATTTAACTAGATTCTCACCACCTTTCCCAATACAAGCGACTCTAAATTTTTCGTCATTCAAGAGGGCTCTAACGGAAGTAATTGTTTCCCGTGTATTTTTTCCCCATAAAACCTCAGCATCCTTGATTTCTATTTTACCATCATCAATCATAATAAATTTAGGCTTTTCAGCTTTTCCAGTTATAACAATTGCATCATATCCACTTCTTTTTAAAGAAATAGGAAAAAATCCTCCAGAGGTTGATTCACCCCAAATTCCTGTAAGAGGTGAAATCCCTGTAACACAATATCTACTGCTAGACGGTGTCATAGTTCCTGTTAATGGACCTGTAGCAAAAATCAAAGGATTCACACTTGAAAATGGGTCTTCTTGTAAAGTTTGAAAATCATTTTCAGAAAGTAAATCATAAGTAATTTTTGCGGATAATCCCGCTCCTCCCAAATAATCTTCGGCAATTTTGTGGTCAAGATCCTTTACTTCTACATTCATTGAACCCAAATCAATGTATGCAATTTTACCATTATATCCATATAGTTTTTCCATTTTCATTTCCTCCTAAGAATGATATAAATTCATCAAATCTTCTACTTTATTTTCATAGGCTATTTCTAATATCTTTCTATATTGCGATTGACTAATTTTCCGAGTAGAAGAGAGGGTGCAATAATCGTTGAAAGCAAATTCTACCATCTGATCCATTTGTGCTATATATTCCTCTTTTGAGATTTTAGGACTCTCAATCTCTTGAATAGATAAAGGACAATTTACCTTACGCATAAAATCTCTTAAACTAACTAGTAAATCCCTTAAAATCTCTTCTCTAGGACGATTTTCAATATTAACTTTAAAAAGTTTTGCAAGTTCAATAAATCTGTTTGTAACCTTTGATTGAAATGCGATAGAAGCACATAAGAACACTGCTACGCATATGCCGTGATGAACATGAAATAATGCTCCAAACGAATGCCCTAAAGAATGTTCTATACCTCCAGAAATATTTCCAAAACCTATTCCTGCTATATATGCTGCCATTTGCATTTTCTCACGTGCTTCCATATCATTACCTCTTTTCACAGATCGAGGTAAATAATCTAAAATAATCTCAACAGCTTTCAAATTATGCATGTCAGTAAATAAAGTACTCATTGTAAGCATATATGAACCCATAGAATGTGCGAGTGCATCCATACCCGTTCCCATGGTTAATATTGGGGGCATAGTCTTTACAAAATCTGGATGAAGAACTACAAAATCTGGGCAAAATTCATATAAAACAACCTCTGTCTTCTTAGGTGGGTCTCTATCTGTGTCTGTTACAACTGCAATAAACGTGGTTTCTGCTCCTGTTCCAGAGGTTGTGGGTATTGCGGCTAGAATCCTTACCTTTTTCCGAAGACCAGCGTAATATGGCGCGGACATATTATTTATATTAATTTCTGGCCTTTCATAATAGAGTAGGATTAACTTCGCAGTATCCATAGCAGATCCTCCTCCTACAGCTAAAATTACTTTAGGATCGTACTCTATGCAAATTTCCGCTCCCTCAAGTACAGTATCTCTAGGGACATCCGGAAGAACATTATCATAAAATCTACTATCGATACCTCTTTGATTCAATCTAATGGCAACTCTTTCTCCTAACTTACGTAAGTCTTTATCAACAACAATTAATACACGCCTTTCATCCTCAGACAAAAAAGCAGAGATGTGATTGATAAAATCATTTAAACTATTTGTTCCAACAAAGGTGGTTTTTGGACTTACTATAGGTGCGTGATAACCTCTAAAAGCATTGGATGATGCCTTGATGTACATATCTTTAAGAAAAATTGATTCGTACCATGCTGTGCCTTTTCTCGACATTTTCTTTCTCACATATACCTTTTTAGTTTATATTTTTATTTGAATATTGATTTTAGTTGCTCTTCTCAAATTAACAAATCTAAAATAATATATTTTATTGATCATTGTTTTCAATCAATATATATGTTTATACAAGTCTGGTTAATCCTTAAATCTCATTGCAAAAAACTTGAGTTTCCATTGAGTCTAAACAAAACAATAAGATAAACATCCTTTCATGTATCTTATGAAATGGACGTAGTTCAGACTCGTTCTGTAATTCAGCCTTTTTAGAAATATATAAGATAAATTTTAACATAACCTTTTAGACTCTTCGATATTTAAAATCACAATTTGGGGTAAACTGAATTAGGAGTAAACGGTATTCAACAGCTATCTATTTATATGAAAAAGTACAATTAATACTATACAAATCTATCTACAATATCAAAGTAATCTATAATGCGAATCGCTTTAACACCAAATGAAAAGGCTTATGAAGAACTACGCAAATTAGAATTGAAAAAGTATAACGACAGCTTATTCAAAGGAGTAGGTAGTTATCTCGAGTATCAAGCAAACCAAATACCGAATAGGCCAGCAATCCTGTTTGAAGATAAATGTTGGACTTGGGATGAATTGAATCAAGAATCCAACAGATTTGCGAACTATTTTTTAAATTTAGGTTTAAAGTATGATGATGTTGTAGCAATAATTATGGAAAATTGCCCTGAATACCTCTTTTCCTCAACAGGAATTAATAAAATTCAAGGAATTAGCTCACTGATAAATGTAAATCAAAGAAGAAGTGCATTAGAGCACGTAGTGAAGGTAAGTGATCCGAAATGGATAGTGATTGATGGTGATAACCTACCAAATCTTCTTGAAATTGAGGAAAACTTGGAAATTCCGAAGGAGAATATTCTAGTTATCAATAATTTCCAAAATATAAAACATGAATTCGTCAATTTAAATCTTGAAATGAATAAAGCAGAATCCAATAATCCACCAACTACTTTAAATTCAACTGAGGATCAAATTTGTGTCTACCTTTTTTCGAGTGGAACAACAGGATACCCCAAAGCGATCAGCTTAAGCAACATAAGACTAATGAGTATCGGAATACATGGAAGCATCGTCTTAAAATTATCATCTGAAGAAATAGTCTACGTTCCAACTCCCTTATATCATGGATTAGGATTTAATGTTGCATGGATTGGTGCAGTGTGGGGTGGAGCTGCCATCGCAATTCGAAAACGATTCTCATCATCTAATTACTGGAAAGATATAAGTAAATTTAAAGCAACCTGCACTGTTTATATTGGTGAAATACCGCGTTACTTGCTCAATCTTCCAGAAAATGAATATGAAAAGCAATCTACTTTAAAAAGGATGATTGGATTAGGTTTAAAGAAGAATATCTGGTTAAAATTTAAAGAACGGTTTAATATCGAACATATCTATGAGTACTACGCCTCAACTGAAGTAGGAGGGTATATCAATCTTGATAATACTCCGGGAATGGTAGGAAGAATTACTTCCCCCGCAGTTCTCCTGGCAAAATTTAATAGAGACACCGGAGAGTTTTATAAGAATCAAGATGGTTTTCACATACCATGCAAACCAGGAGAAGAAGGAATAGCATTGGCAAATTTGAAGGTTGAGCCACATTTTATAGGATATAAATATCGAGAACAGACTGAAAAAAAACTTCTTAAGAATGTGTTTGAAACAGATGATCTATATTTTTACACAGGAGATCTACTGAAACTCCATGCAAATAATTGGGTTTCTTTTGTTGATAGATTAGGTAATACATTCCGATGGAAGGGGGAAAATGTATCAACAACCGAAGTAGAAGCGATATTAAATTCACATTCGCCGATTTTAGGAAGCAATGTTTTTGGTGTTGAACTCCCGAATGCAGAAGGAAGAGCCGGTATGGCAGCGATTAGGTTAAATGAGCCTGATGGATTTGACATTTCTGAATTTTTCCATTTTCTATCTGAAAACCTACCGAAATATGCAATACCCCTCTTTATCCGAATCCAAACAGATCCGCTTGAAACTACTGGAAATTTTAAATTGCGAAAGACTAATCTCCAAAAAAAGGGATTTAATATTGAGGAAATTTCCGATATAATTTATGTTCTTTTACCTGGAAAATCCGAATACACCCTATTAACTACAGAATTATATCAGTCTATCAAAAATAAAAATTATGTTTTCTAATCTTTTGATTTTAGGTGGATTATTTAATCTGTTGTGATAAACCATGGAAAAGAATGGAATGCAGCAGCAGGAGAAGTTATCCGGTCGTATCAAATGATTGAG
>JAGXNR010000192.1 GCA_019894875.1 Promethearchaeota archaeon
AGCCAAAATTATACGGGTTTTTACGATCCTGTTTATTATCAACAAATTGGGGATCGGAATCATGGGTTGGGGATACAAATCAAATTAACTGAACCTACTACTATTTACGGTGTTGATCTATATGGAAAAAAAGAAAGAGATAATCCAACAGTTATTAATGTTCAAATAAGGGGGTATGATGCGCTAAATAATAAACCAAATAGCTCAATTTACTCAACCGTGGAAATTAACATGTCAATTAGTGAAGGTGAAGGATGGTATAGACAAACTTTTCCCAGCCCCATTTTATTGTCTGAAGGTAATTATTTTTTAGTAATTAATGGTTCTGATGTTACTACTGTTAATGACGATAGAATTTGGTGGTATTATAACAATGTAAATTCTAGTGATCCAACTTTATACTCATCTTATTACGATGAAGCTGGTCAATGGAGTACAGGAATACAGAATCATACCTATTTACATAAATTGATTCAGAAAGTGAATACTCCAGTCTATCCAGAACAAATTAATATGACTGTCAAAATTGATAATCAGTTGTATCCGATATCTAACAATACAAGCGAAGGAGAGGGATATTTAGGAAAGACAATAGTCAATTTCTCACCAAATAGTGAAAGTTACCAAATGATAGTGAACAACCAAGCTTCAGAAAGCTTACTTTTTAATGCTAGCTGTTCCGTAACTCTTTCTCATAATTTTGCTTCTCCAAGTTCCGTTGTAGTTCAAGAAGGTACAACAAATATGTGGAGTGTAAGACCAACAATCGTAAGACAACCCACTAATTATAGTGTTTTATTTAATTATCCTAGTAGTTGGGAGAATATAAGCGTGTTAAGAGATGATGTTAATATTACATCAGGCATCATAGTAGATACAACAGATCACAAAATTATTATTTTAAACGATTCAATATCCAATGGAGCAGATTGGGAGATTACTGCCTTTTCTCCTAATATTGTGTTTGATTTAAACGTTCAAAGAACAGACTATACATTAGGTCAAGAAATACAATTCTCACTTCGTGCACCCATCTTATCTGGAACTTATACTTTTATTTTGCTTAATTCTGCGGGCACACCTGTGCAGAATCAAACAATAGTCTACCCCTCTGAAACTCTTTTTTTTTACAATCTTAAGTTAAATGATCTAGATGGAACTTATACCGCCTATGTATTCTGGTTTAGCGATGCTGGAATAAACGCTGGTGTTCAATCACAAATTTTTGAAATTTCCCTATACCAACCACCAACACCACCATTACCTGAATTTCCACTGCCTTTATTAATTTTAATTATCCTTCTTGGAGCTCTAACATTAGGATTAGTATCATTCATAGTTTATAAGAGGATTAATTCTCAACAAAGAACTAAGCTTGAAAAATTTCTGAGCAAATGTACAGATATCTCAAACATTAACGATGTAATCATAATTGATTCGAAATCGGGAATCGATATTTACTCACAATCGTTTGGCGGAAATAAACTAGATACTAGCCTAATTTCAGGATTCTTGCAAGCTATAAGTAACTTTGGATCAACGATATCAGAAGCCGCAAAGGAATCTCGAACTTTAACTATAGAGTACAAAGACTCAATAGTTATGCAAACTGAATTCGTTAATTTAAAACTGATTGTCACATTGAAAGAAAATCCTTCTGCTAGTTTTAAATTTGTAATGGAGGACTTAGCTTATGATATATATAAACAGTATGGAGAAGAAATAGATAAATTTACAGGAATTTTGAAACCTTTCCACAGCATGAAAGATTTAATTGAAAAACATTTGAATGTTACATTTCTTTATCCACTAACAATAGTAGAAAATCAAAAGATTAAGCTAAGTACTTCAGAAAAAGAGATGGTATTGAAAGCCCGAAATTTAATGAAAGATAGTAATATGAACCATTTCTATTCGCTTTATTTATTGCCTGAAAATACTTGCACTCCTAAAGATTATCAAACGATTTTTGATCTTATTGAAAAGGGAATATTTCAACCCTCCAAAAAACCAATAAATGAGTAATTTTTAGAGTATTTTCCGGTTTTTTGTTTCTAAATTTTATTTCTAATATGATTTCCATTTAGTTTAGATGAAACTGTTATAAAAAGGGTGATGTAAAAATTGCTTATTATTAATTGATATATTAATAAAGAGAAAAGAAAAAATATTAGAACCATTGAACTCTTGTAGGCTTTCGAGCTGGGATTCGTTTATATTTCACATCTGGATACCCCAACGTTAATGAATAACCTACAACATGATTGTCTGGGATTTTGATTAATTCTTTGATTGTTTGTGATTCGTTAATAAAATAGGTCAAATACCCCAATGAACAAGCTCCTAGCCCTAGAGTTTCCGCAGCGAGCACAATATTAGCCGCTGCTAATGCGGTATTTGAAAGTATCCCCCCTACAGTTTTATCTCCATGGATAATAATTAATTCCCCATTCCAACACCAAAAATCAATCCCTTGCTCGATCATTTTAAGTTTCCTTTTTGATTTTGGGAGATTTTCAAGAGCGAGTTTTATTTCTTCATCTGTTCTGCTTTTTTTCAATAATTTCCGACTCCGTGGATCCTCAAGCGCATTGACCAAGTTAGTCACTTTACTAGTTATGTGTTTTGATATAGAAGTTACAATCGCTTTGTCTTGCACTACAGTATACCAGACGTTTTCTTCATTACCGCCAGTTGGTGAATACCTTCCGACCTTCAATAATTTTTCCATTAAATCTTTTGGAATTGCTTCTTCTTTAAATCTTCTAATAGATCTCCTATTTAGAACAAGTTTTAAGAAAGAATTATATAGGGGAAATTCTTCTCTCCTCGAACTAGGTTCTAATTCTTCTTCCTCATGAAATTTTAGTTGAATAACATTTACAGGACATACGGCTTCACAGTGTCCGCACTCTATACATACTTCTTCAAAAGCATCATCTAAATGCAGTAAACCTTGATCGAAAGAAAATAAATTAGCTACGCAATCTTTCATGCATTCTTTACATTTTGTACAATTATCAATATCAATTTTAATTTTTGAATTTTCTATTATAATCATCACTATAAACTATTTTATGAATTCTAAGTAATTATAGAATATGAGCTAAGTTTGTAAAACTCGAATCATTTAAAAATATAATTATTTATTTTTAAAAATAGACATCACTGCGGAAAACTTATCTAAAAATTCGTCCAAAAACTCGTTTCTAAGACCTTTTTTTTATGTATTTTCACTTTCTGTATGGAATTCTTTTCAAATGCCAAATACAGCTTTTTTAAACTAGTGTTTTGATAAGTGAGATTCCAATGATTTCTCAAGATTTCGTCATATATTCTTATTGGAATGCCTATATCAGCAACATACAATTCCCCAATGTTTTTTGGCTCTGTAATAAGCAGTCCTTTTTTGACAAATCCTAGCGTTAAGGTCGCTATTGGATTGATATCAGAAGAATGGCTTCCCGTTGTTGCATCTAGTCCTGAAGGAATATCCAAAGAGAGAAAATTTTTTAAATTTGAGAGAAAATTAAAAACATTTGTAGAAATATCATCCTGACGTGGAGTGAACCCATATCCGAGATAAGCATCAATAAAAAGGCAATCCTCCTTAAAATTTGAGATGTTTTCAGGTAATTCATTGACTGTTTCGATTCCCAATTGTTCTATGCGTATAAATTGATTTTTGGGAATGTCTTTTAGTTCATCCACACCCCTTGGAAAGATAACTTTAGCTTTCAATCCCCAAGAAGCTAAGCGTCTTGCAGCAACAATGCCCCCTCCTCCGTTGTTTCCTGAACCGGCAATAATTATATAATTAGAATATTGATTTCCTGACAGATTTAAAGCTAATTTTGCTAAATTTAAACCAGCAAGTTCCATCATCAATTCAACAGGGATTTTAAAATCTTCTACCATTAGACGATCAACTTCGGTCATCTCCTCCTTTGTAATGCCCGGTAATCCCAAAATATCACCTTTTAACTTGATAGTGTAAATAAAGAAAATTTAATAATAAATAATTAATAACAAAAAATTTAACAAACTGGTGTTTTTTCAGCTCTTGCC
>JAGXNR010000193.1 GCA_019894875.1 Promethearchaeota archaeon
GTGATAGGAAGAAGATATTATAACCTGGTATTTCCACCGGTGGTTCTGCATCCAAATCAATAAATGCCATAGCAGATATTACCCCACGATCCCATGGTGGCATGGTAATTGTTATCGTATTTTGTACGAAATTATATGTCACAGAGTCGAGGTAAAATTCTGGTGGTGCGGCATCCCATTCTTCAGTCCCACTCATATTAAAAGCATAGAAGAAGAATAGTACTCTCGTAAGATCTATAGAGGTGGGGATATGTATTGTCAACGTAATATTTCCGCTAATTAATGAATGATTAGCAAATAGCATGTCGAAATAAGTAGAAGCAGTACCATTCGGTACTGAGACGTTAACTGGATTCATCGAGAATTGGTTGTAAATATATGCAGCTCCAGTGCCAGTGCCTCCAACATCTACATCTACATCAACAATTACCCCTGTTGGAAAATCTGTGCTCATTGTAAAGGAATTTGATCCTGGATTAAGTGCTTGATAGAATTTGGGGTAAATTGACATATAATTCCATTCTGAACCTGGAATTGGATCAGTAAACCAACCATACATCATTGTAACTCTTCCAGAAGTCTCATCAAAATGGAAATTTAATGATCGATCTAATGTTGAATTTCTAAGTACCACATAACCTGGGCTATATGTTATATCGTCATAAACAGCACCCCACATATCAAAAAGATCCGTAAGGTCAGAAGTAGCTGTGTTTTCTGGCATTAATAAAGGTGCACCGAACTCAAATTGAAGTGGTGATATTGGCCAATAAGTATTTGCTATTGATATTATGCTTTCCCCATCATAATCCCAAGTTTGTGTCGCACTATTCCATATTTCAAAAGTTGCAACGAGATAGGAAAAAAACTGGAATTCTGGTTGTCCGGTTGGTAGAGTCATAGGAATTCCCATTGAATTATACATCAGAACTAGTGCACTCATATTTACATAAACTGTAGCAGATCCAGAAATCGTTGCACGAATATCTTGAAAACCGTCGTGATAATCTCCATTATTTTTGTAATAAATAACATTACCAATATCAACTGGCCAATCCACTAAAGTTTGAGACCTTACTTCAAAGTACATAATTTCTTCAGAATTTACATTTAGAAATGATTGAGTAATACCCGTTGTTTTGTTTATTTGGATTTCTACATAATCTATTCCTGTGGAATTGCTCAATTCAAACTCAAGCAATCCATTTTCAATTATGTTTATCGTATCATAGCGCATTCCCTCCCAGAGGGGAAGAGTATCAAGGTTCCACATAAATTCATAGTCTTCCAGTGGAACATTTATAGGCCAGAGTAAAGGCATTATTGGATCTCCTCCTACTTCATCATAATATTGGGGATAAAAATTATTGGCTGCACTTATTATAGTATTCTGCATGAAATTATAATCTGTTCCATTCCACATGAACATATCAGCAAAAACAGCTTGATATACCATATAAGTATTATCTTCATCACTGAAGCTATTTTTCGATTTATTAAACAACACATCAGTAAAGCTCGTTATATTTAGTATTATTTCATCTGCATCATCCACATCACTAGAACCCATATACATAGTAAAGGGGATTTCATCTCCAACATTAACACCCCAAGTGACCTCATCAGTTATAATATAATCAGGTACTTGTCTCATTGTAGCATTTACATAGATTGGACCATCTTCTCCCATATTGACTAATAAATATGCTTCTCCTTTGTCTAATGTACCATTATTATAGTAATATCCGTCAGAGTAATAAGGATCTATTGCATGCCAGAAATGAATCCTATTCGTACCTATGTCCCAATTAAAATTAGTAAAATTATTATATGCCATTTGGCCCATAGGATAATAAAACGTTTCATTTATAATCGGTGCTAAAATATCAACTTCTAAACTTGATCCATTCTTAGGTAATAAAAATGGCATTCCACTCATACCTGCTCTAATTTTATGTTGACCTGTGTTATTATTATAACCGAAAAGTGCTAGTTCTGCAGGATTATCATATGCTTCTAATTCTCCCTCAGTTACATTAAAATAACATTGCGTCGCATTAACCTGAGAAAACTCTTGTATTCCTAGCCAATCGATAGTAACATTTTCAATTGTAGTTATATTATAGATCCAAATGTCTTTCCACATCGAAATAAGGTCACCAGTGGTTGCATTTGTTATGATGAATTCACCTTCGAAATATATCTTATCTCCCACATCGACATCCCAATACCAACCATTGTTAGGGTCAGGTTCGGGGATGAATGGTCCCGCTTGCGCATTCAAACTAAAAGAACAAAGCATAATCACCATAGGGAAAAGAATAAGCGAAATCAAAACAAGTGGTCTATTTCTTTTTGAAATTTTCATATTTAACCATTTAGTTTTTTGTGTAATATATTTTATATTCTTATTTTTAAATCAAATGAATTAAACAAACAATAGTAGAATTTGTTTTTATATTTATTTACATAAGAATGTAAGAAAAAATCCTTCGAATGACGAGGAAAATTGTGTGATATGAGCTGAGAGACAAATTTAAAGCGATTGCCTTAATTCATCTAAAGAATCAATTAGTAGATCTGGTTTGTATTCTGACAAGATCTCTTTTTTACTTACCCCACTTGCCACTCCAATTGTCCAAAAACCCGCTTCAATACCGGCTGTTATATCTGAGGGCATATCACCAATCATCACGAACTCATTTCTTTTTTTGTTATTGTAAGTCTCTAAAGGGGGTTGTAGGGCCATGGGATCTGGTTTTTGAACCGGGATTCTATCACTGCCATAAATTCCTTTGAAAAGGTTACTGATGCCTTCTTTTTCCAGATGATCAATGATAGTTTCTGTCTTATTATGAGAGACAATAAAGAGATCAAAAGATTTACTAAGTTTTTTTAAAAGAGGTTTCACTCCGGGAAGGAGAGGAGCATCTTTTGAGTATTCAAGATATTTAGCAAAAATCTCAATAGCTATTCTCAGCTGTTTGAAGTAACTTAAATCATGCAAGCTAGTTATATGTTTGAAAATTTCAAAGGATTCAAGAAGTACTTTTGGGAGGGGGTATCCCTGAATTGTTTCTAATAAAGCGCCTATTTCTTGAATTGTTGTTTCCATGTCGACATTAATATTTTTTTCGATGAGAATTTCTTCAATGGATTTTTCAAGTATTTCTCTAATATCAAGTAAAGTACCGTCGAAATCAAAGATTATGGCCCTTAAAGAGCCAGATTGAAGCCTTTCTTTTAATTTTTGTTCTCTACTCATAATAGTTAAGATAAAATAAATATAAATGGTAGTAAAGAAAAGGAAAAAAACCTTAAAAACTATTGTAGAATAGGTTTAAGCAGGTAATTGTTTTATGGCACCAAATCCTTGAACGATACCGCATGTTAAAAGGGTATAAATCATAAACTTTTGCCCTACCACATATATATACAAACCAATAGTAGTTTGACTATTGGGAGTTAAAAATAGGAGTATAAAATATACAAATAAAATCCCCGTTGAAATTGCTAAAATTATCCCATAAAAATTATCATACTTGGCGTCTTTGAATATAACAATCGCATAAAGTATTATACTAAGAAAAATAGAGCCGAAACCCAAGAAAACAAACAAATCATGTAGTATACCAGCTATATCTGAAGGAGTAAGTGCTATACCAATATAGAATATTCCAGTAAGAACCCCTAAGATAGACCCAGTAAGATAGAATTTTTTGAATGACTTTGATCCCTTAAAGAAATTAGGAAATGTAAAATAAAATGGTATTTGAAAGCCTCCCCATATGCTTAAGGTAACTGTAAATAGTACAAATGAAATGGTATTAGGAATTCCTGAGTGAGCAACAGTTCGGCCTAAATCACTAAAATAATTATACCAAAACACATAACGGGATGTAGAAGGATCAATATAAGTACCTCCTTCATAAAAAAACATAGCAATTGTAGTTAAAACGATAAATTGAATACAACCAATTATGTTTAAAGCGAATGACCACTTCTTCAG
>JAGXNR010000194.1 GCA_019894875.1 Promethearchaeota archaeon
CCTTTATGTACTAGTCTGGGTTTTTCATCTAGAAAATAGTTGTAAATAATTAGAGGTGTAATACGTATTTTTAACAAAATTTTAATTGGAATAGATGAATCGGAAGAATCATTAAAGGCTGCTAAACGAGTGATTGAGATCCAAAAGGGTTATGAAGGTGAAGTAATCGCGTTTCACTCAACACAACATCGTAAATCTGAGTCAGATGCCGTGGATAATGAAGATCATAGTAAAAAAGTTTTCACTGAGGTTGAAAAATTATTCAAAGAAGCTAACATTTCTTTCGAAACGAGGTTAATTGTTGACCAAGACGCGGAAGATTATATTACAAATATAGTTGAAAAAGAGAATATTAATCTTGTCGTTCTCGGCTATAACGGAAAACATGGGATTATCAAGCGTAGAATTTTAGGTTCTATCCCAACTCAGGTTATGAATAACGTGTTATGTGATGTTTTAATAGTAAAATAAGAAGCAAAGAATTTTCCCTAAATCATTCTCACTTTTTTTCTTCGATTAATAAGAACTTCGCTTGAATAGTTGATTACAAAGCGTAACTATCCTGGAAAATAAATTTCAAGTAAATAATGAAGGATATGCTTTTTCAATGTTTTTTGTTACGTCTTCTAATTTATTAAGTAACAGAAAATTTTCATGCACATCAGTAGTTTCTAATATGTAATTTAAAAGATCATTTGCAATTTTCTTATCCATCTGAGAAAATTTTTCTAGTTTAGATTTAAATTGGATTTCGAATTCCTCCTTCAACCATTCCATTTCAAGCACTAAATCCTCTTCCAAAATCTCATGATATTTTAAATTATCATTCATCAAAATACCTCAACTCTTAACGGTTTAAATATACTTCCTTTTATCTTGAGTAAAAGGAATTGAGGTACATATTTATAATTTTCGTAGACCGATATTTGAATCTTTGATTAGGGATAATATTTTCCATAACTTTAATTTTACCCACGCTTGTGTTTCACATTGAGATAATTTAGTATTTATAAAAAAAGAAAAAAAAGATACTGTTATTTCTGCTTCAATAATACATATATTCAATACAATTTTAAGGGAGATATGTTTGAATTAACAATGTACTCTCATCGATCGCATTATTCAGGAAGTTTCCTTGTATGCTTATAGTCGCAGTATGAAATCCTGGTAAAATTGTATCTGTAGCCATTTGAAGTGTAACCGACCCACTCATTTCTTGATTATCACTAGAAAACGTTGTTTCTGGTGAAACAGGACTCGATATTACATACCCGTCGAGTACAAATTTGAATATAATTGAAGCTATTCCAATATCGACTAATGTAGCATGCGTATTAAAAAGACCATACACCGATTCTCCTGATTTTACCGTAAAATTAATTATAATTGCGTTGATAGGAATATCTGTGTAAGTTGGATTTGTGAAATGGACTCCTGAATCATATACAAACCAAGTTTTCTGAATACCATTATTTTGTCCCCGAGGGAGAGTTAGAGAAAATATTCCTAACCCTAAACCCAATATTCCAATAATAAGGGCAAAGATAGCTAATCCTTTTCCTTTTACCACAATAGATTACCTCTTTAATTTGTTTTATTATATTTATTTTTGTATCTTTTTAATTATCTTCCCCACCTAATATATAATAAATTTTTTTGTATTTCTGTGGTTGAATTTTAATCAGACTCATTGGTGTAATTATAGGGGTTCTTAAACGTTATGTATTTGCCAATCTAAAATGGTTGACATCTCATGCACAACTATAGATGATTTTATAACCACATTCGATGCAATTGCTAAAGAATTCAAAGAATGGAAAAATTGGGGGATAACCTTAAGAACGTTGATGGCATTAAGTATTTAGAGACTCTTTCAGGGGGGGAAATATAAATTTCAAGCGAATAATCATTATTAATTTCTGATCTTCATTGTTCTTTAATCCTTTTTGGCAAAAGGTTCAAGATCTAAAGCTTCAAATAAGTCGTCATTTGCTTCAATAGAACCGAGAAAGTGCCATTCCCCTTCATCAACATTTTGACCATTCGCATACGTATTCGTCATATTATAAAGTCTAGTGAAGTTTTCATAGTGTAAAAAGATAAAAAATATTATAAAGAACCGAAAAATCTAATAAAATTTATTATACAAAGACTTATCCAACAAAATTGTGAATTAGATTCCTAATAAAAAGATTATCAATACGATTCACAGCTTTAAATACAGTCTATATTCTATTCATAAAAATTTTTAGAAATATTTAAAAGTATATTTATCATAAAGATTTACTAAGAATCCTAAATTGATAAAAATCGAGTAGAAATATAAAAATGAGAAACTCTTCAAAAACACTAGTATATATTTTTTTACTTATATCTATATTAAACCCCATTCATCCTCTTAGAGTAGTAAGAACCGAAGCTGATGAGGAGCAATTGTCAGATCCTTTTATTATAGAAACTGCAGCTCCAAGCACTTTTACTGTAGGTGCTTGTGGACCACGTGACATAGCCCACTGGGATCCATGCACTTATGTGACCAGTACTGGAGATTATTATTTGGATAATACTCTTGAATGTTTATTTGCTTTCCTATATAACACAACGGGCAACCTTAATGAACTACAACCAGTACTTGCAACAAACTGGACATATGCATATAGACTAGATGAAATGAATGCTGCTGGTTTTATAAATTACGACGGAATTAAGTCAATGGAGATAACCCTTCGAGCCGGAGTTCAATTCCACGATGGTTCAGATTGGAATGCAACAGTATGTAAATGGAACATTGATAGATTGATGAGAATTATAGGAAATATCAGTGGTATTACCCCTGTGATTGATTCAAATATGCGTACTGTACGAGATACTTATTGGTTAGAGGTAGATGATTATGCTGAATTTGAAACCGCCAGTTGGAATGTTACGCAATTTGACGGAGTTCCTGCAGTTTATGCAGAATATGGAGCTTCTGGAGATATGGTAAGCCGATTTCCCCGTTTTGCAAATGTGACAATCACAGAAGATTTGCAATCAGGAGGTAAAGTTAAAATCTATTTTAACGATTGGCGTACGGGTCCAAGCCATCTTAGGGGAATAGAGATGATCTCAATGGTAACTTATGAAGACTATTGGGATACTCATATCTTGGGATATGGTCAGCATCCGTCTTTTCCACAAGATAATCCCGCACTTTTTCCTGGACACCTAGTGGGTACAGGTCCGTATGTCTTTGGAGGTCATGAATCTGATATAGGTACAATGACAAGAAATGCTAATTGGTGGAATGCCACTGCTCAACAAGCTGATGGTTGGCATATGGTTGAAAACGTTGCATTAGCTACGTTTGCCCACACTGAAGCAGGATATCAAGCTAGAAGTATTGCTATGGTTACTGGAGATATTGATTGGGTCTGGGACCGTTCTTGGGAACCTCTTAATTATGAGGATATAATTGCTGCTCCTAATGTAAGTTATTTACCTATGGGCATTGAAGGTTATGGAGAAAATATTATTTTAAATTGCATTGACGAAACATTCATGAAGACTTTTTATGCTGATCTTAATATAGATATGTCTACTATATACCCCTCGTATCTCTTAGCGGCATTCATAGCTTCAGGAGTATTGGATCCAGATTATACGTTAAACGCACATGGGATAAATCGTGCTTTTAGAAAGGCAATTTCTTATGCGTTTGATTATGATACCTACATACATACTGCTTTAAATGACCGTGTAGTGCGTTCTGGAGGATTTCTCACCGGAACTAATCCATATTACAATGGCGCCATACCAATTGCTTATCATAATCTCACCATAGCACGCCAAGCCCTTCTAGATGATACATTTTGGGGAGCAATATGTGCTGCTAAGCAACTAACCATTACCAATACGACAGCACAATGGAATCATATAGCAGATACCGATCCTATTTATAACATGGAGTATAGTTATGATCAAGCCCATTTAGAAGCTTATAGTGTGATATCGACAAGCCTTAGAGA
>JAGXNR010000195.1 GCA_019894875.1 Promethearchaeota archaeon
ATATACTAAAACTCATGTGCAAGAGTATATCAATAAGGATATGGAAGAGAAAATTAAAAGCTTAGAACTATCTGAAGATCTTGAAGAGTTTCTGCAATCAATAAGGAAACTTCGAAATAAAATTGTACATGAAGCCTATGAAATAACTGAGGAGGAAGACAATATTATTGAAGAAGCTTTTGTTGGCTTTATGTCTCATTTAGTCGCGAAACAACTAAAACCATTAAATTTAGATAAAATAGAGATTGAACCAGAATACCAATTTATTGATATTAATAAGATTAATTATGAAATCCAAAATTTCTTACAGTTATACCTTTATAGCACGCTACGCATCAAAGACTTTAATGAAACGTTTTTAACACCATTATTGGAGGATCTTGGGATTATTGTTCTATCCTAATTATTAATTCATTTAGTAATTCTTTCCTTTTCACTCGGGCGCATAAAAAGCAATTAATATTCTTGGATTTTGAAAGAAGAAATTCAAAATGAATAAATTCAAATGGTATTGTTAATTTTTTAATTGAAATTATTGGATATTTTAAAATGAATGCAGAAAATATCTGGAACCAAGCAGATTGGGTTATTCATGCCCGGAATATTATTGAAAATCTAGATAAATTTCCCGAAGAGTCAAGAGTAATTCTTATTTTAAGACATTCCCATAGAAATGAACCAAAACTGTTAGAAAATGTTAATAAATTAAGACTTACTCCTCAAGGTCATGCAATCGCAAAGAAATTTGGTGAAAGCATTCCAAAAAACAGAACTATTCGAATCTTTCATAGTATAATATGGCGATGTGAAGAAACAGCAGAAAATATTCATAACGGGTTTCAAAGTATTGGGGGGATTAGTGAATTAAAAGGCGTGCTTGAGCCACTCTATCATATTGGAATTCAAAATCGGGCTTTTAGAGATCAATTGAATTATCATCATTTTCGTGAAGTTTTATTTCGTTGGTCTGCAGGATTTTATCTTCCAAATGATTGGACGCCATTCACAGAATATTGCCAGCAAGCGGCTCAACTGATTTGGAATCAAGGGAATAATCACACTAATAGGAATATAGATATCTATGTTACCCATGATTGGCATGTAATGTCTTTACGATATGGTTGGTTTGGTCTTCCACCTGATGAACATTGGGTCAAATTTTTAGGAGGATTTGGATTTACACTCGAAGATGATGATAATCTATTTTTAGATCATCAAGGATTAAGACCAATAGAAATTCCTCATTGGTGGAAGCCTAAAACTTAAATAATGAATTCGAAAGTTTATGCAAAATAATTACCATCTTAATAAGGTTTGGAATGAAGCGGCTTGGACAGAAGAAGCTCGAGAAATTATTAAAAACCTTAAAAATCCTTTATTTAATTCAAAAACTATTCTCATTCTTAGGCATTCACAAAGATATGAGCCAAGTCTTATCGATGAGAATCAATATATGGAACTCACATCTCAAGGACGATCAATTGCTCGATTGTTTGGTACGAAATTACCTAAAAACCGGATAATTCGATTGTTTCATAGTCCAGTAAATCGATGTAAGGAAACCGCAGAAGAAATCCATGCAGGATTCCAAGAGATTGGGGGAAAAAGTATTTTTAAAGGAGAATGCACTGCTATTTGGGGGATTGGAATAAATAATCAATTTTTTATGTCTGAATTAAAAAAATTAGGAGATATTGAAGTATTTTTTCGATGGGCATCAGGTTTTTACATATCAGAGAACTTTCCTTCTTTAATATTATATTGTCAGAAAGCTGCGGAAGTTATATTGGATCAGCTTGAATTAGCTCCTGAGAATGGGATTGATATTTATATTTCACATGACTGGCATCTAAATGCATTTAGGTATGGTTGGTTCGGTTTACCCCCAATTGACAAATTGGTTGGCTATCTCGGGGGTTTCGCATTTAGATATGAGAAAAATCTTATTTATTTATTAGATTATGGTGAAATAAAGACAATAGAACCACCATACTGGTGGGAAAAAAAGTTGAATAAAGGATAATTTTTAATTTAAATTATTCTAATTTAGCTTAGTTTAAAACATAATTTTAAGTCATTAACCACAATAAATTTATAAAGTAATAACTATATTAGAATAAAATTAATATCTCTAATCATAACACCAATCGAATTCTTTCAAATGTCAAGCTCTAAAAAAAGTTTCCGATATACGAATCTACTAATTTTATTTACGCTCTACTGCATTTTTTGGATTATTCTAGTAGTAATTTTACGTGATGTATTACAACCCCAAACTCGATTTGCTTTAACACCCTTCCTTCCTTTAAATGACGCCTTAATCGAATTAGCGTCTATTTTTAGTTTTATCCTGCCCTTATCAAGCCTTATCGGTCTAATTATTGGGGGATATTTCATAACTCCTATTATTCTCTTTCTCCATAAGAAGATTTATGGTTCGAAAATGCACTATGGTATTCAGTTTGAAACACTTACACAAGATAGAAAGCTATTCTCACGTTCTTTTTTCCCAGTGTTAATGGCAATTAATTTATCTTCAATTTTCTTAACTCCCACTGTTATTCAGTTTATACTGGAGGCAGATCTTGTCACGGAAATTGATGTTGTTTCAAGGGCAACTGTGCTGACACGATTTTTAGCAGAAGCTATTTTATTGATGATAACATCCGGAGTGTCTACAATGTTTTTTTCTTGTGTATGGTTTTTAAAAGATTCAGGAATAATATTTTCAAATAAGGAGAGACTAGTCAATTCGGATGAATCTTTTACGTTAAAATCTATTGGAGATTGGCTACAAACCATACTCCGAAGTTATGCCGGGATAGGCTCAATTATTACATACATAATAATAATATATGATTTTCTAACAAATTTTATAAAAAATTTAGGTATCCCCGGTAATATCCTTAATGTTCCTGGGTTAATTTTGTGGCTAGGCTTACCACTTTATTTAGCAATTTCTCTAATCCCCGCTTTAATATTTAATGATGTGTTGAGAGAAAAGAGAACCTCATATATAAGGAAAATAGGGAAGAAACTAGGTATTAAAGATTCAATAGAGATTACGTTTGAATTCAAGAGAAAAGAAATAGTCTAAGTGTATTTGATGTCTACTTATTTAAACAAAGTAACCAAAAATTGACAATAATGTGACCATGTTATATCATATTACGTGTTAAATATAAAAAATAAAAATTATATTCAAAACATAAGCAAATATCAAAGTAGGAAATACATATTTACTCACGTAGAAATTACTTATTTATTAAATAATATATTAAAATACTAAATATGTGTAAATTAAAATTTTAAGTGAATTTCGTGAAAATAGTAAAAGGATTTCTGTTTTCTTCAAAGGAAAATTACCAATTAAATATGATAAATGTTATGAGACATGCAATTCGAAGTTATTCTAGGCAAGAAATTGTTAGTAGAAAAATGGATGGATCTCTGCATCGATACACTTATATGGATTCGTATAAAAGGATGCAAAAATTGGCAAATGCCTTGACATCGATTGGAGTTAAAGTAGGGGATAGGGTCGGCGTTTTAGCCTGGAATCATTATCAACATTTTGAAATATACTATGGATTGCCTGGTACAGGTGCAGTAATGGTCAATCTTAATCTACGTCTTTCTACACAAGACTTATCTTATGTTGTAAATCATTCGGGAGCCTTATTTCTCATTGTTGATGAAGATTTAATTTCTATTGCCGAATCTATAATGCCATCCTGTGATAATGTGAGAGGATACATTATTATAACTGATAAAGATTTAAATGATATAGATACTACATTATATCCATGCTATAGCTACGAGGAAATATTAAATAACGCTTCTCCTCATTTTGACTGGCCTTATCTTGATGAAAATTCTGCATATGCCGCCTGTTATACAACAGGAACTACAGGGAAACCAAAAGGAGTATATTATTCCCATCGTAATGCTTATATTCAAACTATTGTGTTTGCTGCACAAT
>JAGXNR010000196.1 GCA_019894875.1 Promethearchaeota archaeon
TTATGGCATTATAAAACCTGCGAGCGAAGTGGCTCTTTTTATTCAGAGACACAAGGATATGAATCGCCCTTAAAAAGAATAAGGATAAAAATTATAATTATAATTTTTAAAAATCTTTATATCCTTATAGAAATAATATTTCATTACCTAAAATTTTAGGATTAGAGGATTTATTATGTTAAATACCATATTTGAATCATTCAACCAAGCTATAAGAAATTTTGAATATGATTATATTTTTATTGACAGCTTGTTTCTTACTTTTTGGATTTCTCTTTTAGTAAAATATAAGAAATGGAAACCACTCAAATTTGGAGTAGTAACTGGATTTTTATTATATTTCATCGATGCTATTGCCTGGTTTAATATACCTGCAGGTTCAAATTACATTTCTGGTACATTTATTAGAGAATATTGGATTGGAGGGACTTACATGCCACGGCCGTTAGGTAATTATTTTTGGCTCAAATTTGGAGCAGACTTCATGATGAATTTTTCGTACGCTATGTTTGCTTTCGGTTGGCTTTGGATAATGTTTGAAAATTTTATAAAGAGTAATTCTAAAGAAATTTTCATATTTACATTAACATTTTTTACATCCTGGTTGCTAATTCCCTTTCTCTCGTTCTGGATTCCACTGAATGACACTTTAGTTGAATCAGTGCGCTATATGGACACTCAAATGGTGGTGTGGATGATAAACATTTTCGTTGGGTATTTTATCTTGTCTCTTATCTATGGAACAAATAAATTTGGGAGTAAAAAACCAAAAATAGTTCTCTTTGTCTTTATAGTTGGATGTACGGGAGCTTTTTTCATGGAATTTCCACTCTTAATTTCGGGAATTCGACCTACAGGTATCTTCTTTTTGATATACGATACAACTTTTATGTTTAATCAAGGAGCTCCTTATCTTTACATTGCGTACGATAAAGTATTGCCTTGGTTAATTGTGAAAATTAAAAAAGAAACACAAGATGAATTAGAAATAACTATTCAGAGACAATAATGATATAAATATAAAAATAGGAAGTAAATTTTTATTTAATTTTGCTTTTAATTAACTTAATATTGCTTTTAATAACCTTTGCAACAGGCAACTTCTCCACACCGGCTTGAATAAGCGTGTTAAGTGCGTTTTGATGATTCTTTAAGGCTTCAGCGTAAGATTTTTGTTCTAGGTAAGTTAATCCTAATCTATATTGACTTTCAGCTATTCCTTCACTATTTTCTAGTTCCTCGAATATTTTAAGAGCCTGATTACATTTTTTCCACGCTTCGGTATATTTCCCCTCATTTAAATAAGCTAAACCTACGTTATTCAAATACTTAGCATTATTTTTCCTGTCTTCGCTCCGTTCCGCTATTTGTGCTGCTTCCTCGAAGCGTTTTAACGCTACGGTATAATTACCTTCATCTAAATATATTAAACCTATGTTATTAAGGCTTTCTGCTTTTCGGGAAAAGTTCTTTAATTCCTCATCTATGTTCAAAGACTCTTCAAATGTCTTCAATGCGTCAAGATATAAACCCTGATCTCTATAGATCATAGCAGTATTATATAAGTTTTCAGCTCTCTCAGATGAAGGTCCTAAAACTTTGAAAAGTTTTGTTCCACGATCGTACCACTTAAGTGCTTGACTATAATCACCGCGATCTTGATATACTAACCCAACTTTATTCAAACAAAACGATTTACCATTTAAGTCACCAATTTGATCAAAAATCTCAAGTGCTAAATTATAACGCTTAAATGCATCTTTATAAACACCCTGTTTATGAAATAGGACCCCTGTTCTACAAAGAATTCGTGCTTTTCTTTCCTCATCAAAGATTTGTTCTGAAACTTTAAACGCTTCATTGTTCCACTTGAGGGCTTCAGGATAGTTGTCTAATTCCTGATAAATTAACCCTATACTTTCAAAACAATCTGCATTGCCTTCAAGGTTCTCGATTTCATCGAAGAGTTTATACGCTTCTTGATACCACTTCAAAGACTCTTGATAATGTTCCTGATCCTTAAATATATCTCCTATCTTACGTATAATTGTTGCTTGGTTTGTAAGGTTGCCTAGTTGTTCTTCAATTTCCAAAGCTTCTTTATATCTATTTAAAGATTCGGGGTACTTTTTACGGACAAGAAATATATTACCTATGCAAATTAGTCTATGAGCTTTACCCTTCATGTTTCCGAGTTGATCGTCAATGTTTAAAGCTTCTTCGTATAATTTTAACGCTTCAAGATAATTATCCTCGTCGAAATAAATGTCCCCTATACTTGTAAAAATATCCGCTTTAACTTCAAGATTTCCTAAGCTTTCTGAAACATAGATTGCCTCATTATATCTCCTCACGGCTTCGGGATAATGCTTTTGAGCTTGATAAATCTCTCCAATTACATTAAGGATTTCAACCTGTTCTTCTAAATGTCCTAATTGATCTGCAATAAGTAAAGCTTCTTCGTAGCGTTTTAAAGCTTCAACAAAATCCCATTGATCTCGATATATCTTACCTGAAATGTTCAAACAAACTGCTTTTTTGTGTAAGTTTCCAATCTGTTCAGCAATCTTAATCGCTTCCTCAAACTTTTCTAACGCTATACTATCTTTTCTGATGTAATGATAATTCTTACCGATTAAATAGAGACTCTCAATTTTACCGTCCATATTATTATCTTTACTGAATATTTCAAATGCTTCCTCAAATTTTTGCAGAGCTAGTGAATAATCTCCTTGATCTTGGAAAATAACCCCAATCATATTTAATAGTTCGGCTTTCTTATCAACTTTTCCAATTTTTTTAATAATATCAAGAGCATCTTTATACCTATTTAAGGCATCTTTAAAATTAGCCTGTTCTGCATAGTAGTTTCCTATATTTTTCAAAATATCTGCATTTCCTTCAAGATTTTCTGTTTCCCCATATATTCGAAAAGCTTCTTCAAAGTTACTTAACGATGCTGCGAAATTTCTTTGATCTAGATAAATCTGTCCAATAGTAGTAAGTATAGCTGCTTGATTGTTTAAATCTTCAAGTTGCTCAAATATCTCGAATGCATTTTCAAATCGTTTTAAAGCCTTTGGGTAAGATTTCTGTTCCTTGTATATTAACCCCATATTTCTTAAGACATCAACTTTACCCTTAACTTCTCCTGCTTGGTCAAAAAATTGTAAAGAATCCTCGAACCATTTTAGAGCTTCAAAATGTTTATCTTGTTTTTGAAATATTGAGCCTAATTGGTTTGAAAACCTAGCTTGCTGTAAAATATCCCCCCTTTTTTCGGCAATTTGATACCCCTCTTCAAAGTAATCGAAGGCTTTTTGATAATTCCATTGATCTCCGTAAATAATACCAATAGAATTTAGAGATTCTAATTTTCCTTCGATATCTAGCAATAAATCATAGATTTTTAGCGCTTCTTTACATTTTTCGAGGCCGGTGAGCGAATCCCCCATCTCGTGAGATATTCGGCCAATGAAATTTAGAATCTCTGCTTTATCTTTAAAATTTTCTAATTTCTCGTTGAGTACAAGAGCTTGATTAAACTGGCTAAGAGCTGCTTCGTAATTCTTTTTTGAATAATAAATTTTACCTTTGAGTTTAAAATTCGCTGCTTTTTCAGCAATATTTTCATATCTCTCATTAATTTTAATGGCTGATTCAAAATATTTCAAAGCAACATCATAATTTTCCTGGTTTTGGTATACGATCCCAAGGTGCTTTAATATTTTGGATTTTTCGTTATAATCTCTGATTTTTTCATTCTCTTTTAGAGCAAGTTCAAAATATCTAATCGCTTCAGTATGATTTTTCTGAGCTTGGTAGGTAAGACCTAAATACTTAAAAATGGATACTCTTTGGGGGAAGATCTTAATTTTGAGTTGGACTTGTAAAGATTTCCGCAACCATTCTACTGCCTCCTTATAGTTCGATTGCGTGTAGTTGATAATACCCATTTCCATAAGGGAAATTGC
>JAGXNR010000197.1 GCA_019894875.1 Promethearchaeota archaeon
ATCTAAGACTTCTTAAAGCTAATCTGAGATATAAAAGAAAAAAATGTTGATAGAAAAATTTAAAGAATATTGAAGACTATACGGCAAGCTTTTGGAGCAAATATACAAAGTTTTTGCCCAAATTTTGAAAAGTCTGCTTCCCTTCTGCGTCTTTTTCCATACCAGAGGAATTCATTACATTAGGGTTTACTCCAAGGTTCCAATAACTTGAACCTACAAGAAACATCTGATTGATTAAGAAAAAATAATTTAGACTAGAAAAAACATGAGCAGCTCCCGCTCTCCTCACTGCTACTACTGAGGCACCTATTTTATGTTTTAATAGTTCCCCATTGACTTTACATACTAAACCAGCCCTTTCGATCAACGCTTTCATTCGGGCGGTTGTATCCGCAAAATATGTAGGTGAGCCTAATATAATACCATCAGCATCAAGCATTTTTGCCAGATATTCATTTAATTTATCTGTTTTGACTGCACATTGTTTGTCCCTATTCTGTGCACAACGATAGCAAGAAATACATCCTTGGATTTTATCCATACCCATCCAAACATATTCCACATCAACTCCAGCACCCTTTAATTCATCCATCACGATATCTAAACAAAATCGTGTATTCCCATCATCCCTCGGGCTTCCATTAAATACCACAACTTTCATTTTAATTACCTAATTTTCTAATTTATGTAATAAATTATAATTAAAGACACTAAATTATTTTTTTCTTTTTTCTCTCAACGTCCCAAGTGATAATTATCTAGGTATTTTACGCTTCATTGTTAGAAATCTCGGATCTTCAATGTGAGAATTAATTGTATTTATAAAATAATCCCTATCTTTTTGAATATTTTTCGATTCAATGTAGCAGTAATTAGCAGCATGATCATTAAAAACTTGTGAGGTTACATTATTTCCCAGATTCGCAATAATGTCTCTTTCTTCTTTAAGGTAATCTACAGTATCAATAAGTTCAAATTCTCCTTTTTCTAAATCATACCATAAAGGTATATCAGGACCAACCCCCAAAGATCTGAATCGAAATATAGTTGGATTGATTTCAGTGAGAACTCTTGCGGTTTCTAAGACATGCTCTTTTGAATATTTTTTCCCCCCTAAACCTAATAAAACATACAAACTAAGTTTTATCCCTGATTCCATGACTTTTTTACCGGCTTTTATGAATGATTTCGCATTAGTTCCTTTATGCATAAGTCGTAGCACGGTATTACTGCCACTTTCTAAGCCCATGTAAACAATATCTAAACCCGCATCTTTTAATTCCTTCAATTCCTCGTCTGATTTCCGCAATATATCAAGGGCTTTAGAATAACAACTTACTCTTTTAACATCATTTAATTTTTCTCTTATATATTTAATAATTTTAACGAGGTAGTCAGTGGGTGCAGAAGTAGGATTTCCACCGGCTAAATAAACAGGGAACCCATGATAACCATGTTCCACAGCTCTGTCAATTTGCTTGAAAACATACTCCAATGGAAGGATCTCATATTCCTGATAAACTTCATAATCCCTTCCCTTATACATGCCACAGAATTTACATTTGTTCCAAGAACACCCACTTGTTACTGCGATTAGTAAACTATAGGCTTCTACAGGTGGTCTGAATAATATTTGTTTTGGGGAGACCTTTGATCTAATCATATACCTTGAAAATCTTATTTATTATTAATATTAACACTTCACTATTATTATTCTATTTTAATGCAATTGAGCTGAAAGTACGTTAAATGAAAATAAAATAATGTAAAAATTAGTGATTAAAATTTAAGCGTGTAATTTTTTTAGCACAAAGGCAAAATTTTTTCCGAGATTTTTCATTGTAATAACTCCTTCTTCATCTTCTAAAACTTCACCTGGCGTTCTTCCAATAGCTAAATTCCAGTAAGTAGAACCCACGACAATCATTTCTTTGATTAAGAAGAAATAATTAATACTTGAAAAGACATGATTTGCCCCAGCACGCCGTACTGCTACTACAGCGGCACCTAATTTATTTTTCAATAACCTTCTTGTAGTATATCCTGCACGTTCTATTAATGCTTTAGTACTTGTAGTAAGATCTGAAAAATAAGTAGGAGAACCAATTATTATTCCGTCAGACTCAAGCATTTTTTGAATATACTCATTCATATTATCTCCTTCGATAGTACACTTTTGATCATCATTTACTATGCATTCATTACAAGCTATACATCCTTGTAACTTCTCTCTACCAATCCAGACATACTCACATTCAATTCCAGCGGTTTTTAATTCTTCCATTACTAAATTTAAACAATGATATGTATTTCCCTTTTTTCGAGGGCTTCCATTAAAAAGAACAACCTTCATTAATACCATCCTCAAAACGTAATTTTATAATTAGTTTTCATTAAGTATGAGTTTATTATTAATCTTTTCCAATCTTATCTAAAGAACACTAGTCAATTTTAAGAAGTTGTTTTTCAAAATAAATTTAAAACAAAAAATCATTTTTCTCCTTGTAAGAAATAATTATTAAATGATTAATCTATGGAATCTCGACCAGAATTACTCGTTCCTGTTCAAAATTGGAATTCTTTAGAATTTGTAAAGGATTTAGCAGACGCCATATATTTCGGTGTACAAAATTTTAACATGCGAATCAAGGCTAAGAATTTTAACCGTACTGATCTAAATAAAGTTGTTGATTTCTGTCACAATCAAGATCCTCCTATGAGAACGTATTTAACGACAAATATCTTAATTTACGATTCTGAGCTACAAGATTTAGAAAATTTAATATCTGAAGCGAAAGAATCTGGAATAGATGCGATAATTGCTCACGATATTGCAGCAATTAGAATTGCTAAAAAAAATAACATAGAATTTCATATATCAACTCAAGCTAACGTATCCAACATTGAAACCGCAAAATTCTTCGAAGAGTTAGGTGCGGAGAGAATAATATTAGCAAGAGAATTATCACTAAAGCAAATTAGGTTGATTAAACAATCATTAACTAAGACTAAGATTGAGTGTTTCATTCATGGTTCTATGTGTACTTCAATTTCAGGGAGATGTTATTTTTCTGCCACCATAGGCAATTCTGAAAAAGATTCGGCTAATCGAGGAAATTGCACCCAACCTTGTAGGAGAGAATGGAGGGTTATTGATGATGAGAAAAATGAATTCATCTATGATGGTCAAATGTTTTTGAATGCGAAGGACCTATGTATGATAGAATATATCCCTGAGCTTATTGAGGCAAAAATCGATGCATTCAAAATTGAAGGCCGAATGAAAGATCCCTTGTATATTAAGACTGTCTGTGAATGCTATAAAGAAGCTTTAGATGCCTATTTCAATAACACATATAGTAAAGAAAAAATTAAGATCTGGGTAAAAAGACTTTCAAGCGTCTTTAATAGAGGTTTTCATACGGGGTTCTATTTTCATAAACCGACTATAGAAGATATTGAATTAGAAAAAAGAGGGAATGTATCTCCTTATAAGAAGCATTACATAGGAAAAGTTCTTTCTTATGATGAAAATAGTAAATCTGCTAATGTTCTCCTTGAGAGTTTAGAGATACCTTTAAGGATAGGGGATGAGATAATTATTGAAGGTTCCGAGACCTACTTGGTTGAAACGATAAGAAAAATGATATACAAAGGGGAGAAAATAAAAAGCATAGCAAGAAAGAGATACACCGATCCAGTTAAAATTAATTTACGGCTAAATAAGGGAGTTAACTCAAACGACAGAATCTTTATTTTAGTTAAAGATTAATTTTTTGAAGGATTTATTTTTTTTGAGTTAATTGTGTAACACTTCTTTTAATGTTCTATCGTACTCTTTGAGTGATTATTTAATGAAAATACAAAGAAGATATACTGAACGATAAAATTTATATTACTTCAAAAACAGAACTTTTTTGATAGCATTCTCAC
>JAGXNR010000198.1 GCA_019894875.1 Promethearchaeota archaeon
CTCTAAATCAAACGATAGTAAAGGAAAATTAAATTATGGATGTTATAGATCTTAAAATTTTAGAAGAATTAAGGGAAGATGGCAGAAAATCATATAATGAAATATCTGAAAATTTAGGAAAAACTGAAGCTACAGTTCGTAGAAGAGTTAGCAGATTAATTAAAAATGGAATCATAAAAAAATTCACTATTGAATATGAAGTAGATTCTAAGCCAAAAACAAAAGCAACAGTTAAGATTGAACCTGATTTTAAAGAAATGAAGAATATTTTAAAAGAATTAAAAAATATCATTGAAATCACAGATATTTGGAGATTGAGTGGTGATTGTGGTCTTTTTATAAAAGTAGAAATACCATCGATTGAGGATTTTAATCCTTTAATTGAAGATAAAATCTCACCAATTAAAGGTGTAAAGATTATGGAGACATGTTTTATTACTGATGTTATCAAATAGAACTATTATTTTTAAAAATCATATCATTTTAGATCATATTATCTCCTCTATCTAGAAAACATGAGTTAATTTATTTATAGTCAATTATTCTTATAATTATTACCTTGGATGGATTCTAAATCAATTATGTCTTATAAATTCAGTAAAGAAGAATTAAAGAAATTATTAGTAAATCATAATGAAATTGCTTTAAAGGGACTAAATCTCCCTAAAAAAGTATTCATCTGGGATGAAACACTCAGAGATGGGGAGCAAAGCCCTACGGTAACACTCACGTTAGATGAGAAAATTCATTTAGTAAAATTAATGGATGATATAGGGGTTAATATGATAGCAGTTGGTTTTCCGGCTGTATCTGAAACAGAACAAAAAATAGTTAAAACAATAGTTGATGAGGGTACAGAAAACGCATCAATCGTAGGGGTCGCTCGAACAAAAAAAGAAGATATCGATACTTGTATTGAAGCAAATCTTGAGGAAATTGTTTTATTTATGCCGATTTCCCCAATTTTTATGAAAACCTTAAACCTTACAGAAAAGGATGAATTGCAGCAAATATCATCTGCAATTCACTATGCTAAGGATAATGGTTTTAGGGTTAATTGGGTTTCAGAGGATGGTTCGAGAGCTGATCTTGATCATTTGAAAAATGTATTTAAAACAGCTATAAATGCAGGAGCAGAAAGAATAGTTTTAGGTGATACAGTAGGAATATTAACACCTCAATCTACAAGCTATTTAATAAGGGAAATTAGAGAAGATGTAATAAAACCCCTTAAAAAAAAGATTCCAATGGGTATTCATACTCATAATGATTTTGGTTTAGCTGTTGCAAATACAATAACAGGCGTATTTGAAGGTTGTGAATTTCCACATACTTGTATAAATGGTTATGGAGAAAGGGCTGGAAATGCGGCACTTGAAGAAGTATCTACAATTTTAGAACGTATGGGTATTAGTACAGGTATTAAATTAAACAAATTACCTGAATTAAGTAAAACATGTGAAAAGTATTTTTGTATGCCTATTTCACAATATAAACCTATTGTTGGAGAATATGCATTTAGTCATGAGAGTGGACTTCATATTGCAGCAATTCTTGCACATCCTCTTACATATGAACCAATTAATCCAAAAATGGTAGGAAGAAAAAGAAAATTCTATATAGGTAAATTTTCTGGTTCCTCATCAATTATGTATGCATTAAAAGAAAGATTGAAAGTGTTGGATTTAGAGTGTATACCTGATGATATAATTAAAGAAATAGTGTTTCAAGTTAAAAAAGAAAATGAATTAAAGTCTAAAGAAGAAATTAAAAAATCTTTTCAAATAATTAAAGATGAACTGAAAAAAATAACTCGAGGATTCAGTGATACTGATTTTTTTAAAATAGCAAAAAAATATGCTCTTCCTTACGTTCCTAAAGAATTTAAATTTAAACCAGAAAAAATTAAACAGATACAAAAAACTGATGATTGATCTTCATTTACATTCTAATGCTTCTGATGGTATTGATTCACCTTCTCAATTAGTACAGATTGCTTTAGATTTAAATTTAACAGCAATTGCAATTACAGACCATGATACTGTTAGTGGAGTTGAAGAATTCTTGACTTTTGGCGAAAATAAAGAAATTATTACTATACCAGGAATTGAACTCTCAATACAACATGAACCTATAAGAGAAATTAAGGACATTCATATAATTGGATTAAATATTGATTATAGATCTAGTTACTTACATAAAATTCTTAAATTGCAGAAAGAGGGTAGATTTAAACAAAAAAAAGATATATGCACAAAATTAGATCAAGAATTGGGTTTTAATATAACTTTTAATGAAGTAAAAACTGTTGCAAACTCTGATTCAGTCGGACGCCCTCATATTGTTGAAGTATTGATAAAAAACAATCCTGATAAAATTAAGAATAAATCAAAGAATGAACTTTTTAAGATGATCAGTTTGGGAGGAGAAGCATATGTTGATAGAGAATTTGAAGTTACTCTTGAAGAATCAATCGAATTGATAGATGCTGCAGGAGGTATTCCTATTTTAGCTCATCCAGGGATATATGATTTATCTAATAAACGCAAATTCATTGATTTGTGCATTCAAGTAGGAATAAAAGGAATTGAAATAGAATACACATATAATAAAAATCGACCATATTATAATACTACTAAAGCAGAATGGGCTTTAAAATCACTTCCAGAATACTTTCGTAAAATAGCAAATGTTTATGAATTAATAAAATCTGGTGGATCTGATTATCATGGAGGAAAAAAAGGTATAAAAATTGGGGAAGCAATGGTCCCTGATAAATATTTATTAGATATACTTTAATTTTTTATTTAATCATCATTCTTCTGAGAGTATTTAGCTAATCCTTTATTAATTTCTCCATTTCTTCAATTTGCTGACTAACATTTGTTTTCAATGTTTCTAATCGTTGTTTTTTTTCATTTAGTTCTTCTGCTGTTATTTCCCCAGATAATTCTTTCATTTCAAAATCTAATTCCATCTTTGATATTTTAGCTTTTTTAAGTTTGAGATCCATTAATTCTTTCTTAATATTTTCTTCTTGATTTTGAAGTGATTCTAAATCAGTTGAAGGAGATTCTTCTTCATGGATTTCTCCTTCTACATTTGTAGATATTTCTTCTAATGCTTTAACTTTTGTTTCTGATGGTTCTTTTTTAATGGTTTCTTGAGGTGAAGTTATTTTTTTTCCAGATTCAGTAGGATTAACAACATGACCATAGGAGGATGTCTTTAATTTGGTTTTAGCATCTTTAGGGACAATCAAAACATGTTTAGGGCGTTGTTTTACCATAAAATCTTCAGGATTAAGATCTAAACCTACTACATTTTCTTCTGCAACAACCTCAATTTTCTTTTCATTTTCTGATATTTTCTCTTCTGGTGGTTTTTGTATCGCTGGAGTTTCTTTTTCTGATTCGGATGGTTCTACAGGATATTGCTTAACCTTAGGTTTTAATGGTTTCTCTGGTTCTTTTTCTTCTGCAACCTTTACTTCCTTTTTCTCTGCCTTTCCTAAAATAGATTTAATTTTTTGAGCTTTCTCATAGAATTCTTTACTTAGACTATCATCACCCAAATCAATGCATAAATCACTTATTTGCTCAAATAAATTTATAGCTTTATTAAATTGAGCGTTTTCCAAAGCATTCTGGGCTTCTCTTATTTTTTGATCTCTCTCTAGTAATGGTTTTAATAATGGAGATATTGAAGTGTTCATCTCCAATACATCTGCAATTATTTTAATCATTTTATCTCGATTATTAACTTCAATTGCAATCATAGAATATGCTTTTAAGCCTAATACCTCCTCAATTTGTTCTGGAGTCATTGATTTTGGTAGATCTTGTTTATTTGCTATTACTGCAGAATGAGAGTGCGGTGCTTGTT
>JAGXNR010000199.1 GCA_019894875.1 Promethearchaeota archaeon
ATCTATATTTTTTGAATTGCATTCTTGACAAATATAGAAATCGACTTTTTTTTCATGCAAACAGTCAGAACAACAACTAGATCCACAATCCTCACAATAATAAGCTAGTTTCACATATCTCTGACAAAATCGGCATATTTGTTCTGACATATTTAAAAATTAAACCCAACCTAATAATTTCAAAATTCTTACAAATCGCTTTATCAAGAATAGTACAAAACCCAAAATACAAAAAAGAATATATTATTCAAGTATCATGTAATATCTGGATATATTTAGAATACTCCATTAAGTTAACCCAATAACTATTTGGTTTAACATCTAATAGATTTAAGCTGCAGAAAAAGTAGAATGCGAGAACGCTTTATTTAATAATCTTTACTACTTTTCCAAGGGCTTGTCCTGGAACTCCCGCTTTTTTAAAATGAGCTCTTGTAGCACCATGATTTCCATGGGCACGAGTAATTGTACCCTTTAGTTCTTTACCAGATGAGCTTATCCAAACAACAGTTCTACCAATAAGCTTATTAGCGTTTTTTCGGGTATTTATGCCAGGAAAAACTAATATACAATGTTTTTGGTGGACTGTATGACGACCTCGTTTATAATTTGAGATAACTCCTTCCTTACCCAAAACATCTAATTTACTCAATGACATAGCTTAAAATTTAATAGAAGATTTTAATGAAATAAATTAATAGATGAAATACTCTCAAACTATTAAGTTTTATTAATCAAAATAAATTTTATCGAAGAAAATAAAGGGGCTTAACTAAACTAAAAATTTTATTTAATTGTCTCATAACATTTATTCCAAGCTTTTAGATTAAGCATTTTTAACTTTTCATTGAATATTTCTTCCAGTAATTTATTTTCTTGATTTTTCAAGTGATTTAGTTCTGAAATAATAGAATTTTCAATATTTTTAAGTTCAGCTTTCCGGTTTACAGGTTTTAAAAGATGATGTTTATTCCAAAACCAGTCGGGTTTAATCATAGAATATGGACCAGGATTATAATACTTTTGACCTTCAATGGGAAATATATATGGTTTATATATGCTAACACAGGGAAGTGATGTTCCAGTGAACCAGTGAACCGACTTAGATTCTTTACTTAAATGAGAAACCTGAGAACCTGTTGATTCAAATCCTCCGTGCATACAAATACCTGCTTGATGGTCCCTAAGAAAATCCATCATCAAAGAGGGGGAAATTATCCCAATATTTTCTTTCAATAATAAAGCAGCTTTTCCTTCTCTTGAATAAGGTGATAACGTTGAAGGAATTGGATCACCCGAAAAAGTTACAGCAAAATCAAAATCGTTGTCATCTTTACAATAGCCTTTCTTTATAGCATTATCTATTATACCCTTTCTTCTGATATCACCTTTTCCCCTAATTGATATGCTATTGGATATAGATCTTATATTTTTTACTTTTTCAGCAATCCACCAATTATCAGCAGTTTCTAATACAAAAGCCTCGTTAGGATCTGCAATTATAAATGAGTTATGGTATAACCAGCTTGAGTCATGATAAGCACATCCCCCACCTTGACCAAATTTTTCCAATAAATTAGTAATTATATCCAAAGCATTCCTAGCAGATTTTCCTCTTTCAAGACCTAACCGTAATAAATCCATTCCTAATAATCCAATTTCCTTAAGTGGTTCGTGGGTATAAACTGCTTCATTCCCTATTACAACATCAAACTCGTTCACACCCATTTCTGCCCCCCACATCCACCATGGTTGGCTTAATAACACAGCATAACTTTCAGAAACTTGAGGAATTGTAATATAAGTGCATTTTAAATACTGATTTTTTGAATAAGTAATCCTGGGATTATAGGATATTAACTGAACCTCATCATTGGGTCGATCTGAATTTTTCCCAAAAATAATACTTGCATCTTTAGTAGAATTACCAAGAGCTACTAGGGTATCACACATGAATGTATTTGAAATTATTTTTAATCTATTTAAGATAATTTAATGCCGTAAGGGCATAAATTTTAGTCACATTGATTAGATCTTCGATATATATAAACTCATCTGTAGAATGGATGTTATTATCTCCTCGAATAGTTCCGATTAAAAGAGTTTCTATTCCTTTCTGATGAAAGAATGTGGCGTCAGTTGTAGGTAATATGATTTTAAATTCTCTTTCTTCATTGTAAACTGTTTTATAAACATTTGTAACTATTTTTGCAAAATCTGAGTTGGTGTTTGATATTTCTGGTTCGATATAAATTGGGATTTGTACAGTTATATTTAACTCAGGGTCTCTATTCTTTAAATCTTCAATAAAGTCTAATATCTTTGATTTTAACTCACCCATATCTTGTTCAGGTATTGTATTTATTATACAATGTAAAACACATTTATCAGGCACAGAGTTAACAGAAACACCTCCTTCCATTAATGTTAAATTAACACTACTAATTTTGGAGGGCATATCTGGAGAAAGAGGGTATTTGGTTTCTTTTGATTTTAATTCTTCTTGTAGATCCGCTAAGAAATTCATAATTGGGAGCATCTTATGAATTGCATTTATTCCTGAATACTTATTACGATTAGGGGTTGGTAAATCTGGCCATCCTTGTGCATGTCTACGTATTCCTTTAATGGTAAAACTTATTTGAAATGTTCCTGCTCGATAAGCTACGGGATAATCGCAGATAGAATCACCTATTAAACATGCATCCCCTTTAACTAACCCTTTATTAACAATATAGTCAGCACCAAGTATCCCCCCAATCTCTTCATTTATTGTAGCAGTTAGTATTAATTTACCCTTAAAATCAAATCCCGAATTCAATAAAGCTTTCACAGCAAATATTTCAGCAGCAATACATGATTTATCATCACATGCACCTCTTCCATAAATCTTATTATCTACTATTTCTCCACCATAAGGATCTTTTGTCCAACCATTATGAGCAGCATCCGTATCGAGATGGGCATAAAAGATTAAGCTAGGCCCCAATTCATTACCAATTTCGCCTAATACATTATTTTTTTTCCTTTGTGTATTAATACCAACTTCTAACATTTTTGATTCTATAAATTTTGAGATTTCTTTATATTTCCCCGGTGGAACTTCGGAGGGCATTTTCACTAAATCTTGAAGGAATTCTACAATCTCATCCCTCATACTTTCAATATTTTCAATTACTGTTTTTTCTTCAGGCACCATAATTCTCATCCATTAATCTTTCTATGAATTTAAATAAGGAAAATATGATCTTCAATTTATACTATTTTAAGAAACATCTATGTAAAAGGAACTTTTACTCTCTTGATGAAAAAAAACAAGAAATTGGAGAATTGAATGAATCAAAAAGTAAGCATTTATTCTTCATTTCTTCGATTAAATTCAATACTTTTCTTAAAATCTACTTTTTATATTGCAGCAATTGCATCTATTTCAACTAGAGCACTTGGCATGGGACATGTTGCTTCAACAGTACTCCTAGCGGGATACTTTTCATTAACACCATTTTTTTCAAAAAAGTCTTTATAGGCTTGATTCATATCCCTAAAATCATCCATATTTTTCAGAAAAACGCTTGTTTTCACGATGTTTGATACATTTGCTCCTGAAGCTCCTAATATTGACTTGATCTTTTCAAGAACAGATAAAGTTTGTTCTCTAATCCCCTTTTTTTCCGGATCAGGAACTTGACCGGATATGAAAATAAGATTTCCCGTTTTTATTCCAAGGCTATAGGGTCCCGCTTTAGGAGATCCTGTGTCAATCACTTCTATATTAACCATATCTATAATCACCTTTATTTAATTTAATAGTTTGTAGCCATTAATAAAAC
>JAGXNR010000019.1 GCA_019894875.1 Promethearchaeota archaeon
ATATTATCACTAGTTAAGGGTATCCATGTACTTTGAAAATTAACATACAGATTTGATAGTGGAATATACGTATCATTAACATATACCGATTCAAGAGTAACATTTTGTTGCCCGTAATTAGAAAATAATAAAGTCATATTTGCACTATTATATGCAGAAGTACCATCCTCATCAATTCTTAAATCATAATATATGGGATCTACATAAGCTTCTAACGTCTTGTTCACTTCTGCTGTAGAAGTTGTTGTAACTTTTACTATCATATCATTTGATTGGTTAATCTTTAATAACGGAATATCAAATGTTACGATTGCGCATTCTTGTAGATCTAAGGAAGGAGTTCCATAAATGTATGATATATTACTCACGAGTGTGGAATTTATATAAATCTCATCAATTGTTATTTGTTCATCACCTGTATTTTTAATTAGCAATTTTCCCGTTTCATTGGCATAAATAAAGGATGTTGAATTCCCTTCGATAATGTCTATGATTTGAACGTCTTCATCATCTTTTATGGTATGAACATAGAAAATATCCGATGTCACTGTCGTTCCAGTAAAACTACCGGTAACGCAAACTAAAATCTCATCATTAACTTCGAAATCAACATAATCCGTGGCATCAACAATAATAGTATTCTCATTAGTATCTAAAATGAAACTGTTGAAATCATCAAAATCAACCTCGATCAATGATTCAGTTAAATAAATCGAATCTATCCCAAAAACTATGTCTCCAGTATTATTCACATTAATTTTGATTATCGTACTTCCATTTTCATACGTATAAGCATGGGTCTTATTAAGGTTAACAGGGATATGGTTACGATAGTTACTATCAAATGCAGCTAAAATTTCAGGTGAAGGAATTCTTTCTTCGCTTAAAACAGATAATGAATAATTTTCCTTTGTAGATGTAAACAATACCTCATCTTTTGCTTTATTTGGGGTTACTACACCCACTTTATTATATGTTTTAATAGGATAGAAGCTAGTAGTTACATCAGATATATGAACGGTAGCTATATCTCCTGGATTTAGGATAGTTGAGTCGCTAAGATATTCAATATTCGTTTGGCTAATCCAATTTTCTACTGTGTCATCATTAATGTAAAATCTGTCTAAGATTTCTATAGTATTACCAATGTTTTCCACTTCAAGAAACATATCTGCATTCACTTGATCTTTTTGAATTATTCTACTATTTTCCTTGTTAATTCGAATTTCACCTTGTTCTGCTTTTTGAACAAAGAAATTACTAGAGCTGTTCGAAAATTCATAAGTTTTTCCTTCTAAAGCCTCCGATTCCGCAGTTACACTTATCTCTACAACATCATCCTCGTGAAAAGTTGTTCCACTTGATTTAGTGTCAACCCAAACGATATCAGATTCACCTTCTTCGAGTATACTGAGTTCTGAACTATGACCCATAAGATAATTGTAATTTACTCCATTTATTTGTACACCTTTAATATATAAATCTTTTGTCCCAGTATTTTTAAGGTTGAATACTGCATATCCATTATCAAATACTCTCGCCTCTTGGATCATGAAATTGGATTCCAAAACGGTATAATCTATTCTATACAATTTAACTAAACCCCAATTAGAGATATAAGTTGGTACAAATATATCAAAATCATAAGCCCCGCCATCTGGAATATAATCTTTCCACAGGTTACCCTCTTGTGTTCGTTCATTATTAATTTGATTAACATAGGTTGCTCTGAGATCTTGACTCATGTCAATAGAACTTGGATCTGTTGGAACACCATAAAACATTAATCTAACTAATTGACTCTGAAACCATTTCTCACCCATTCCAGCACTACTTTGATATTCATCCTCTATAAATACAGAATTTTCTGCCCAATTGTCTTCTTCCATACCTAAGTTTTTGTATTGCGCATAATTATCGTTACAAATCCTTACCATCCAAGGCCATTTACCTTCATCTCCACCTAAACCTGTAATCATTAAACCAAAATATACTAAAACATAGTCTGCACCTAACCTTTTAAATGCTTTCGCACTGTATATCTCATCAGTTTGCATTAGAGCCATACCTGTTAGACCAATTCTAGTATGATTTAAGGTAGCATTGTCATTTACTGTCGTCACATTCCCAATAGGGGTAAGCCAATAACCATAATCCCACCACGACACTACAACATCAGTGCCTTGTAAATTTGATCTCATCCACATCAAAGATTCCTCCCAATCATGAACAACTCCCGCAGGATTAATTTGAGTGAAAGAAAATTGATCTACTGAAATATCTGTTGCATGAACGATTTGGGCAACTCCTAAAAAACCAACGATCATGAATATGGCAAGTATCTCAGAATTCCCTACCGTGCCTTTTAATTGTCTTTTGCGTTTTCTACTAACACCTGTTCTTCTTTCTCCCAAAAAGCTACCAAAAATATTAAGAATACTTACTAATCCATAAGCGCCTATTAAAGAGACAGCAGGGGCAAATATTAAGATAATACGGATCATACTTCCTGTAAAGTAAAACATTAAGAGCACAAACGCAATTATAAATATTTCTGGAGCATTTAAAAGTTTAAAGGCGAAGTAGATTCCTAAAGGGGTTAATATCAATGGAATTAAAGAATTATAATAAAAAACACTCCACGGACTGGGCATTTGTTCAGCAACGGAGGCGACTAAGCTTATATTTTCACGAAATAAAGGATTAAGAATAGTTTGAAATCGTGCACCAAAACCAAAAGGAATAAGATCGGGTGCAACCCATATAATTACAGCAAAGATTACTATAACTGGAATTAATCCCCACTTAATGCCATTTATTAAGTTTTTATACGCATTGGGATGATCACTTCTCTTTGTTTGAATTATATGAAATACTACTAAAATAATGGTAAAAAGAAAAATTCCTCCAGTTTCTAAATCAGTGAACAATGCATTAACATTAAACCCTGTATATATAGAGAATATCAAAAGACCAGTTCCCTCAATTACAGCATAAGTAATTAATACATTTTGATTATATTTATCCATAAGAATCAGAATGAGAGAAATTATTGGAATAATTAAGTAAACAAATTGGTAGCCACCCCAACTTAGAGATAAATACCCTAAGGAAAGACCACCTAGAATAGAGAATATAAATTTACCCGTTCTCATACCTTTCAGAAGAAAAAGGAATGTCAATAAAGTAGCAAATACCCCAATAGTTTCATTATCAAAAAATCCGGCCATAGTACGTTGCATAAATCCAGGATTAAATGCTAAAAAGAATGCGGCAATCAGTCCTGTACCTCGATCATGGATCTCCTTCCCTAAATAATAGGTCAGAAGTACCGTAATTCCCCCCATAACTGCCGGGAAAAAATAACATATATCATATAGGGAAATTTGTAGCCCAAATAAGTTAACAACATTGTAAATAGCTACAACTGTAAAAGTAAGACCAGGACGCAAACTTCCGCGATAAATCCCCCCCGGATACCAGCTCTTGTAATCATGCCAGTTGAAATATTCATAAATTGTATGTGTTGATAAATATTCTGAGTTATACCATTGAATCCATGGATCGAATGCTTTTATTAAACGTGGACCTCTGAAAATTGGACTAAGTCTAAGTAATACAGCTAAAAAAACAACCAGAAATATCGCAATAAAAAATAGGACATTTCGAGTTTTTATGCTTATAGAGGCTCTAATACGATCTCGGAAGTTTCTAAGTGAAGCAAGGATCTTTACCATGTCAGTTCATTTAAAATTTTAATAAATTGATAATTTATTAACCATAATTAAATTTTGAATATAAAAAATGTCCTTCGGATTAAAATGTTTTTTTTTAATATGACACATCGTAAAATTCAAAATTATATAGATGAGAATTTAAATTTTGCATTTTATATTTCTTAATAGAAGGTATTAGATAAAGTTAAATTTGAAAGGATGACGGAGAATAGATATCTATTTAAGATGTATTATTTTGGGAAATCGAAATATTATGGTTCTCAAAGACAACCCAATTTCCTTACGATCGAAGATTGTATTTTAAATGCATTGGTAAACAAAAAATATATTAAGAATATCAAAGATTCTGGATTTGAAGCATCAAGTAGAACGGATAGATTCGTATCTGCTCGAGGTGCATGCTTCACATGTGTTTTAGAAAAAAAGCCGATTTTGATGGAAATAAACTCTGCTTTACCAATTGAGATAGGAGTTTGGGCTTATGCAAAAGTACCAATAAATTTCCGATCAAGATATAATGCGATTTTACGCCATTATATATACATGGTTCCAATTCCACTTTCTACTTATCAAAAAACCAATCCAATAAATTTTGAAATTATACATAAAGCTTGTAATCAATTAGAGGGGAACCATGACTTTATTAATTTCTCAAAGAGAGATAAGGATGAAAAGAATACTTTAAGGGATATGGATTTTGTTGAATTTTCAATAAACAATGGGTATTTAATTTTTCAGTTCAAAAGTAGAGCATTTCTAAGACAACAAGTTCGCAGAATGGTTAAAAAAATCTTAGAACTCGGAATGGAAGAAATTGAGTATGAGGAATTTATGAAGTTATTGGATCCTACCCAAATTATATCCTATCAACCAGCAAACCCAAAAGGTCTAATTTTATGGGATATAAAATATGATAACGAAATTCGATTAAAAGAAGATGAGAAATCCAAAGAAAGGATGGGAACGTTTTTTTTAAACAATGAATTAGTATCGGGTTTTAAAAACCAGCTATTCAGATTCTTGCAGCATAATAATTTTAGCTAATAATGCTTGTAACTGAATGTCTTCTGTCCCTCCTTGACTCAAACGGTATTCAAATTCGGCTAAAAGTTTCGATAGTTCAATTTTTAATGTTTCAGCAACATCTAATTCATATATTTCTCGGTGAATATTTTTTATTATATTCTGCCCGGAAAGACCATATTCTTTAATTAAATCATTTAAGAGCTCGATAGATTTTTGTAAATGTCCCTTTAAAGCGGTGTTTAAAATATCTTTTATCTTTTCAGGGGGAACTTCTCCAGCTACTCTAAAAACAACATCTTGATCAATTTTTTTGGAAATTGTCCCACAAGATTGTAGATAATTTATTGCTCTTCTACAATCTCCCCTAGAAACATCAACTATAGCTAGTAAACCCTCAGGAGTAAGTGAAATCCCCTCTTCATTTGCTACATAATTCACCCTTTTTTTAATATCCACATTACTTAAAGATGAAAATCGAAATACTACGCATCTAGATTGAATCGGAGGGATAATTCTATTTGAATAATTACATATTAAAATCATTCGGCAATTTTTAGTATATTTTTCCATGGTCCTCCTTAAAGCCTGTTGAGCAGGAGCAGTCATATTATCAGCTTCATCTAATATAAGTATTTTAAAGGGAATATCTGAAGCTGACCGTGCTTTAGCAAAATCCTTAATATAAGTCCTTATGACATCAATTCCTCTTGCATCACTAGCGTTCAGTTCTAAATAGGCTCTATTTACAGCCATCTTCCGTCTATATAATTCTCGAACCATTGCTAATGCGGAGGTTGTCTTTCCCGTTCCAGCGGGACCCGCAAAAATGAGATGAGGCATAGATTTATCCTTCACGAATTGTTTAAGGCGCTTAATGATACCTTCTTGATTTACAATATCATCCAAAAGCTTTGGTCTGTATTTTTCTACGAAAGGTCTATTCTCAAGAGACATTTTTTTAAGCAGACGAATTTAATTTTTTAGAGTTTATATTAAGAATTAAATTTTCGTAATTCCTTATTAATATTCATATCTATAAAAAAAAACCTACCGGATATTTATGACCGAATTTAAAATTACAAATATAAAATCACGTTGGATATTAGACTCACGAGGAAATCCTACGGTAGAATCTGATGTCTATGCAGGTAAAACTTATGCACGTGCAGCAGTTCCTTCAGGAGCATCTACAGGCGTTTTAGAAGCTCTTGAGTTGCGCGACGGTGGGACTGCTTTCAAAGGAAAGCACGTTACTAAAGCTGTTTCTAATGTAAATGAAATTTTAAGCAAAAAATTGTTAGACTTGGATGTGCGAGAGCAAACAAAGATTGACGAAAAAATGATCAGCATTGACGGAACTGATAACAAAAGCAAGTTAGGCGCAAATGCTATTTTATCAGTATCATTAGCGGTTGCGAAACTCGCTGCTAATTTAATGGAGATCCCCTTATTTACCCATATACATAATCTAGCATTCAATAAAACAACTCAGAACTATCTCTTACCGTTACCTTCTTGTAACATAATTAATGGAGGAAAACATGCAGGAAATAATTTAGCAATCCAAGAATTTATGATTTTACCTGTAGGGGCTCAATCATTTTCGAATGCAATACAAAACGTAGCAGAAGTATATCAAACACTAAAAGTATTGTTAGCTAAAAAATATGGCCCGTCAGCGATTAATGTTGGGGATGAGGGAGGGTTTGCTCCGAATTTAACTGTAACATCTGAAGCAGTTGACATTATAATTGAAGCAATTGAAGAAGCAGGATTTTTAATAGGAACTGATTTTGTTCTAGGAATGGACGCAGCAGCAAGTGAATTTTATGAAGATGGGATATATAACATAGATGGTAAAAAATTGAGTGAAGAGGAATTGTTACAATACTATCTAGACTTAATCCAAGATTATCCCTTCAAATCAATTGAGGACCCGTTTGATGAAAAAGATTTTAGAAGTTTTGCCAACCTGACGGCAAAGATTGATAAAACAATGCAAATTGTGGATGATGATTTAACGGTAACTAATATAAAAATCTTACAAAAAGCGATAAATGAAAAGGCGGGGAATGCATTATTGCTAAAGGTGAATCAAATTGGATCTCTAACAGAGGCAATAAATGCATGTAAAATGTCTTTTGAAAATGGATTTAATGTAATGGTATCTCATCGATCTGGAGAAACTGAAGATCCATTCATCGCAGATTTAGCAGTTGGATTATGTACTGGACAATTAAAAACTGGAGCCACGTGTAGAAGTGACAGAACCGCTAAGTTCAACCAATTGCTCAGAATCGAGGAACAACTAGGTAACCACGCAATTTACCCCAAAAATTTGGATTCATGGAAAAAATTTCAATGAGTCATATATAATTTTAATTTTAATTTTAATTTTTTATCTTATTTTTTACAAATCTGAATACATTTACATCTATTTCTTTAGTTTTCTTAGTATGAAAATCAAAAGACCTTTCGAGGATCATGTTATAGGGAAAATAATTGTCAATACGCCAATTGAATTTTTCACAGAATTTAGAAATAAAATTTAAAACCTTTTCCCCTGCTAAATGAATTGAATATATTACTTCCGAAAAAGTAAATGCTTTTTCTAAAAAAATACGATCAGCATTCCTTTTTTTCACCCCAAAAGGAGGATTCATAATTGTCGTAATTCCTATATTGTTCAATGAGTGTTTTTTATTTAATTCGAGATGTTTTACATCACTGCATAAGGGGTAAATGATATTTTCTAATCCTAAGCTTTTTATATTTCGTTTCAAAGAATATAATGCATTATAATCTATATCAACACTTAATACTACATTCGCATTTAAGTAAGCACTTGCTATAGATAATCTCCCCGTTCCTGATCCGAGATCAACGATAAATCTATTTGTTATATCATTATATTCAAAACCCGCAAAAAACAATATATCAACTGCACTTACAGCATCAATACAATATTGTTCCAGTTCTATTTTAGGATTAGTGAATGATTCAGTGTTTTGGATGATAGAGATTAATTCTTTCTTGTTAATTTTCATCCTTACAAAGGTCTACTCTTTTACAATTAATTCAATAAATTTATTTATTTTATTTAATTCTATTTACTTAAAATAGAAAGAAATTGGGAAATTAAAAGATTATTGTTGATATAATTGAGCAAAAAAACTTTAAATAATAATGAAATCGTCGTTACAGGTCAATATCTTGGTGTAGTTGAGGAATTTCTGCCTGATAAACAATCAACTTTTGTGAGAGATGGTCAGATTTATGCCAGCAAATCAGGATTACTTGATATTGATCATGAAAAAAAAAAAATAAAAATCAAAACGAATCAAGAGAAAAAACGGAAAACTGTAAAAGTTGGAGATTTAGTTATAGGTGTTATTTTATTTTTACGACAATACTCCGTTGGTATAAATTTTTATACAGTAAATCAGAAAATTCATTTTAATTCACACTATTTTGGTAATATTCATGTGTCTCACATTTCAGATAGATATGTTGAAAAAATACAAGAGGCATTTCAAATTACCGATATTATTAGAGCTCGTGTGACGAAACTCAATTACAATGAGTTTGATCTAAGTACAAGTGAGAAAAATCTTGGAGTTATTTATGCCGATTGTGCGATTTGTGGAACTCCTCTCGTACAAACTGGTCATAATAAACTTCTTTGTGAAAGATGTGGAAACCAAGAAACTAGAAAAATAGCTAGTGATTATAGAAAAGTTGATAAACCCTTAAAGTTCTAATTTTTTTATACTCATAAATAGCTCATAATAATAGGTACAGTTAATGAAGAGGGTTTTCCGTTGAGAAAATTAGGTAAAAGAGTTATTCATTTTTATAATGATAGCGGTTCATTAAATAATGCTGTAGCATTCCTCGAGAGTATCCAAAAAAAGATCAATTACCTTAATTTAACTGTAAGTGTCGAAGGAAAAAATATAAAGATTACATTATTTGGTTCTCGAGATCTTCAAAATTTAGCAGTTGAAAGATTAAAAGATCTCGCAAATCAATACTTATAGAAATTAACTTTTTATAAGCAAAACCGTAAAAAATTTATTTCATTTTTAATTTATTTTAATAAGGTTAACAAATCCCATTGATGTGGAGTAATAGAAATGGCAAAGAAAAAACCAATTAAACCAGCTGTGGAAGAGGAAGAAGAATTGGATGAAATAGAAGATGAACTTCTAGAAGAAGATGATCTTTTAAGTGATTACCCTAAAACAAGTAAAACATCTGAAGATGATGCGGTTTCTCCACCAATAGGGGAGAGCGACATTGATTCTGAGGAAGAAGAGGAAATATATGAAATAGAGGAAGAACCCAGATATGCAGATTATAGACATCTGAGATTAGACTTAATAAAGCTTAGTGGCGAAAATGATTATGAATTAAGTGTTGAAGGTCAATCTCACGGATTCTGCAATATTCTTGTTAAACATTTATTAGACACCGAGGGTGTAAAAGCTGCGGCATATAAAATAACCGGGATAGTTCCCCCTCAGATATTTATTCGTCTTGAAGACAGTAGGAAAATAAAAATCAAAGATATTTTATTTACCGCTATTGAATCTCTACGAGAAGAAGTACTTGAAGCCCAAAAATTATTCCAAAAACTTATGTAATCTCTGTTCCTCCCTTTATATGAAAACTTTATAAGAAGCCATAATTCAACTGATATTAATGGACTATGAGTTTTTGATAAAGGATCTAAATAGTAATAAATCTCAAAAAGCTATCGGAACAGATAAAGGTTTAGCGAAGATTGGAGATGGAATAGTAAATCTCGCCTATTCTGTGGCTAAATCAATAGTCTTAACCAAAAGTAATATAAATAATAAAGCTTCGAGAACAGGATTAAAAGTTAGTAAGAAAATATTGGCTACTTCATTAAAAAATGCAAATATGAAAGATTTCGCAAAATCTCGAGCTGATGCTCATGATCTTGCTGACACAGTAGAAGCTATAGTCGCGTATGTATGGCTTAATAATCAAATTTCTTTAAACGATATTATTGATTTTTTATCAAATAATTTATCAGGTAATTTAACGATTAGAAATGAAGAGATACAAATTGCTACTGAAGCTTTCACTAAATTACTTAATAAGATTAAAAAGTTATTACCTCAAACAGAAGAAAAATGAAAGAAAATCCTATAGTAATTGGATTTGATGATGCTACTTTTAACTTAAAATCGGGTTCTGAGACTACTGAATTAATCGGAGTTGTCTGTCAAGGTATTAGAATAGTAAATCTAATAAAAACTGAAATAAACATTGATGGACATGATGGAACGGAAAAAATTATAGAGTTAGTTGGACAATTTGAAAAACATGTCCAATTTATATTCACACACACTATAACATTTGGGGGTTTCAATATCATTGATTTGGAGAAAGTTTACGATAGACTAAATAAACCAATTATTGCGATTAATGAAAGAAAAGTAGATCTTGATTCAGTAATAAATGCTATAGAAAAAACTTTCCCAAATAATTCTAAAGAAAAAATAACAAATATCTTCAGCGCGGGAAACCTATACCAAACTAATATTCTTACTGCGGGAGGTGTATCAACCATTTATTTCAATAAAAAAGGAATTGATCTTAAAGAAGTAGAATTGTTGCTTCAGAAAGTTCGCCTCGATTCTAAATTACCTGAATGTCTACGCATTGCTCATTTAATAGGGACTTTATTTTAAGCTCAGTTTTTTTTATCCGAACCAATCTCATATTCTAAAATGCGCCTAATTCTTCCACGTAAATCCGTTCTTATTGCAGACATTCCATAAGTAGGTATTCCTAACTTCTCCTGAACTTTGTCTGCACTAAGGGCGTCTGGTAAATCTTGTTTGTTTGCAATTGCTATAATTTTTGAACTCAAATAACGTGAAAACTTGTTGTAGACTTCCTTAGTCTTTTCTATATTTTCTTCAGTTGAATCACAAACTAAAACAGTTAAACCTGATCCCCTTAAAAAATCTTGCCACATAAATCTATAACGCTCTTGACCACCAAAATCCCAAACGCTTGTCTTTCTACCATTCAGGATAGAATCTTCTATTTCTAACCCAACGGTTGGATTCGCATCATTTGAAACATCTCTCCCATTAAGCAATGATAACAATGAAGACTTTCCTACACTACTCAACCCTAAAATACATATTTTTGATTTTGTCGTAAGAACTTCTAATCGACCTTTTCTAAATAGAACCTTATTAAGTAGAAAAGGCAAAATAAGCTTCAAAAATTAAAATGTTATTGACATATCATGAGAATATCCCATTAAAATATCAAGTGAATGTAAGTTTAGATTTAAATCGTCGAAAAAGGTCAATACCTTGGTGTAGTTAAGGAATTTCTTCCTGATAAATAATTATAATTAGTGTAGATTATATAATTATAGAAGAAGATTCATTCTTATTAGCCTGACTTTTTAGAAACCTTAAGACTGTTATATATTTTGGGGGAATGCCCTTTTGATAATTCTCCTTTTCTATTTGCAGACAATTTTGACATATTGCTAATTTTAAGTCATTTTTAAACGCTCTACCGCATTTTAAACAAAGATAATCCATTTCAGAATCCATCATTTAACCTTAATATTCCAATGAAATATAAAAATAGAAAGAGAGAAGAAGTTTTGAAAATAATTTCAAAATTTTGCTATAAACTCGAATATAAGAGTTTTAATGTAAAATTTAGATTAAAATAAGGATAAAATAAAATTATTCAAAAAAAATTGGTATTAATTACTCTTTCTTGACTGCCGCCGGAGAAGCTTTCTTGACTGCCGCCGGAGAAGCTTTCTTGACTACCGATGTTCCCGGATCAATATCCTTAACGATCCCAACACAAACGGTACGCCCCATATCTCGAACGGCGAATCTACCCATTTCTGGGAAGTCATTGTATTTTTCGAGGCACATTTTCTTAATCGGAGATAACTCAACAATTGCAGATTCGTTTCTCTTAAGAAACTTAGGAGAATCTTCAATAACCGCACCAGTTTTCTGATCTAATTTTTTCACTAAGCTAGTGAATTTAGCGGCAACTTGAGCTGTATGTGCATGAACTACTGGTGTATAACCCTGTGCGATAGCAGTAGGATGCCAGATAACAATGATTTGACCCGTCCAATTTCCATTTGGGTTAATTACAGTGGGAGGATCACTTGGATGACCCATACAATCTCCTCTACTAGCATCTGCAAGAGTTATTCCCCGAATGCTGAAACCTACATTATCACCAGGCACAGCTTGAGGTATTTCTTCATGATGCATTTCAATGGATCTTATTTCACCTTGGAAGCCAGTTGGCATGATAATAATTTTATCATTTTTCTTTAACACACCTGTTTCAATTCTACCAACAGGTACAACACCAGTTCCTTTAATTCTATAAGAATCTTGAATCGGAACTCTTAAAGGCTTACCAGTTGGTTTATCAGGAAGTGTAAATTGGTCGATAGCTTCGATTAAAGTAGGACCATCATACCAAGACATTTTATCGCTTTTCTTTGATAGGTTTTCCATTGCCATCCCACTTGTGGGGATAAACGGTACATCTTTAAGCTTAAATCCAATATTTTTGAGAAGATCTCCAACGGCTTCTTTTACTTCATTAAACCTGTCTTCTTTATATTCATAATTATCAGCTTTATTTACCGCAACAACGATTTGTTTTACACCTAAGGTTTGTGCTAAATATGCGTGCTCACGTGTTTGCCCATTAGCAGCGACTCCAACTTCCATTTCACCTTTCTTTCCTGAAACGACAAGAATAGCTGCATCGGCTTGAGACGCGCCTGTTATCATGTTTTTAACGAAATCTGCGTGCCCTGGTGCATCGATAATAGTAAAGTAGCGACTTGGTGTTTCAAACTTTCTAAAGGCTAAATCAATTGTAATTCCACGTTGTCGCTCTTCTTTTAGCTTATCAAATACGAAAGCATAAGACCAAGAGTCTCTATCATACTCTTTTGCTAATTTTTCTAATTCACGAGCCTCTCTATCTGTTACTGCACCTGTTTCTATGAGCAAAGCACCCATCATGGTACTCTTACCGTGATCTATATGCCCAATTATTACAAGATTCAAATGGGCCTTATCAGTTGGCATTTTTCATCAATTTCCTCTATTTTTAATTTTCTATATATTAATTAATAATTGATATTATTATTTTTATTAGATGTTAATTGTGAATGTTAATGAGTTTATATTTTTTACTATATTCTAATAAACCTTAAGGTCAAATTCATTAAATAATAAGTTGAATTTAATGAAAATCCCAACTTTTAAATGGTTTCACTATCATCGAATCCCTAATATTTAAAGGTACATCTACTGAATCTAAGCTGTAGAAAATATTAAAAAAAAACAGAATGCACTAAATTTAACTAAACTCCTGACCACATTGTTTACAAAATTTTTCTTCCTCACTCCTTATATTTCCACAATTGGAACAGAACGTAGCAATTCTTGATTTGGAAGTATTTGTAAATATTACTTCTGAATAAGATTGTGCAATTTTTCTGCATTTTATAAGGGTATAAACACTAATGGCAAAACCAGCAATCATTACAACTAAATACGGTAAATTCATGAGCATTATTTGGAAGTAATATTGAAGTTCTTCAGCGTAATAAGGACTCAGAAACATGGAAACTAAGGGCATAAAAAGTTGTACAAGCATAACTAAAGTTATGAGTGTTCCCGCAATTGATAATATAAATAAATTAGTTGCCCGTCTCTGGTTTAATTTAATTCCAAACCAAGTATTTTCATTTCTGTTCATTTGATCACCCTCGATTAAGACTTTTATAAAAATGTCAAGTAGTGATAGAAAGAATCACTTTAATAAATCTTTTGAATAATGTCATGAAATTTCGAGATTTAATAATTTGTTATTATATCTCTTAATGATTTATAATAGTGTTGAGATCTTTAGGAAAAAGAGGTTTTGAAAAAGATAGATGGATATTTCAATAATCTTAAAAAATAAGAAATTAAAAAAAAAACTCAAAATTATTGCTTTTATTTCTTAGGTCCAGCTTTTTTTTTAGGAGCTGCTTTTTTTTTAGGAGCTGCTTTTTTAGGAGCTGCTTTTTTGGGAGCTGCTTTTTTTGCCATGATACATTACTTCTCCTTAAATTTTGTTAAATTCATTAAATTATTAGATATTTATTAATTATAATTAGTTTTATTTTTAAAGATTTCTTTTTTTATATATTTACAAATTATTAGGTTAATAATACATATGATTCTCTTTAACCGAATATTATTAAACTTTTAACAATTTTTCAATTTAAGCTATGTTTAACCCCGTTTCTAGTACTTTTATCTCTCGGTCAAAAAAATATGGTTTAATTTTCTTTTCCTTAACAGCTGTCTTTAATTTCATTTTCAACTCTTGTTCATTATCCATCCTATTTAGATTATATTAAGGGAGGAGGGTGGTAATGAATATTATAAATAATCCCTCTATAACTAGTATAAGAAATATCTAGCGGGAGGGTAGGATGAAGAATTAGGTAATTTCGTTATATTTTTCATGATATTTTAGGGATAACTGGGAGTTTTTGATATGTAAGTTCAATTTATTGATTGTTTTATACATTATATCTTCATGACTAATAAAAAATAATTTGATGATAAAAATAAAAAACTATAGAACTTTAACTAAATTAAAGTTAAAAAAAGAAGAAGAAAAACAATTTTAAAAACATTATGGTAAAGAGTAGAGTAAAGTTCCCAAAAGAAGGAGAATTTGTAGTGGCCAAAGTAACTGAGGTTCAGAATCAGTATGTTTATGTTGATTTAATCGATTTTGAAGGTTTACCCTCTGATGAAGCTGCTAGAGGAATGATTCATATATCAGAGATCAGCTCTAGATGGATAAAAAATATACGGAATTTTGTACGAATTGGTCAAAGGGTAGTATTGCGTGTTTTACGTGTCGATCCAAGTAAGGGTCATGTAGATATGTCTTTAAGAAGAGTGAATTCAGCACAGAAAGAAATAAGGTTAAAAGAATGGAAATATGCCGTGAAGTATGAGAATTTACTTCAATTTCTTACGGAGACCGAAGGGATTAATATGTCTCTCGATGAAGTCTACGACAAAATTGGCTTTCCTATTTTAGATTTTTTCGAAAACTACCAAGAAGCTATTGAAAATCTTAAAGAGAACGGTGAAGAAATACTAGATCATTTAGAAGACATATCAGATGATACTAAGAAAGCATTATTAAAAATTGTTGATGAAAATGTACAAATTTCAACGGTAACTATATCTGGAAAGGTGGTTTTATCATTTAACACGGAAAATGGGGTAGAAGAAATAAAGGAATCCTTACTAGGAGCCCTAAAAGTTATTGATTCAAAGGAAACTCGTAAAATTAGTATTAGTTATATAGCTGCACCATTTTATCGACTAGAAGTGATAACCAAAGATTATTTAGATGCCGAAAATATCCTCTCTGATGCTTTGGAAGTTATCGAACAAAAAACAAACCAGTATAATGGTAGTTACGAGTTTATTCGAGATTAGAGATAATTTTACCTAAATTCAACAAGAAACTATGACTAAATATCTTCAGAAGTGTAAAGAGTGCGGTAAATATGGATTAGCTAATCCAGATTCAAAGTGTCGATATTGTGGAGGGCCGTTAATCAATCCAAGACCCGCAAAATTTTCATTAATGGATAAATATGGAAAATATCGATTAGAATATTTTAAAGAAGAATTTGATGAAAAATTCAAATAATTTATGACACTTCTACTTTCTGAGCAAATTTTTCAGATATTAATATATTTGCATTCTGCGAAGGCATAAAGGCAATATCTTCTTTTTCAAAAGGTCCATAATTTAAAAGATCAAATCCCACTAAGGGGGGTGTTTTCTTCAGAAATTTTAGTAAAATAAAATCAATTTGCTCTTTTGGTTCTTCTTCAGTTATTTCAGTTGAAGTAGATTCTTTTTCTCTAAAGGACATCTCAGTTTCTTCAATTTCTCTTGTTTTACTATATTCGCTATCAACAGTTTCATCCGATTTTATAACTTCGTCGTCTTGAAGGATAGAAGCGGCTTTTACTTTTTTATATCCTTTAATCGAGCTAACTAAGTTTTGGTAAAGTAATTTCTCAGCCTCGATTATATTATTTATTTCAATATCTCTTAAGGCTAGAGCGGAATTAGTTATCTTTATTTCCCTAATTTTTAAAAGATCATCAAAAAGATAATTTAGGTTCTGTTTGTATGATTCGAATACTTGAAATTTTAGATAATTTTTAGAGTCTTCATGATGGTTATTTACAGAATTGATTATCTTCTTGTAGTTCTCAAAAATATCCTGATTTAACACAGTCAACTCTATTTGCTGGAATTCCTCAAGCCAATGTTGATAAAGCTTCTGATAATCCTCTTTTAAATCCATTTATATCGAGTCTATTCGCTTTAATTTTAAAAATACTAATTCAAATAAAAATAAGTTTTAAGTCATATAGATTTTGCTACTTCTTTGCATAATAAAAAAATTGCGATATGGTGAGGAACTTCAATAAGTTCACCCTTAGAGTAAGGTCCAAACTCAATTCCTTTTATTTTTGTAGCCGGTACATTTAGCTCTAAGATTTCTAATTTCTGAGTAGTTTGTACCTTACTTTCAAAAACGATGGGATCTAACTGTTCATTTCTTTCATCTAATGGGTTAAAATCGTCAATTTCATCGAGTGATATTTCTTGAACTTTAAATCCCGTTTTACCGTGTAAAGAGCCAGGATATCTGATGAGTCTATGGATATCTACCGTGACAGGTGTATCAATTTCTACTCCTATTTCATCAACTACTCCTGTGAAAAATTTACTCCAATTAGCTTTTCCAAAACCTTCAATTGAAGGTAGTATAAGTCTTTTAGTTTCTTTAATCTTATTAAGAAAGTCGTGTTTGGAATTTATGAAACTCTTGATATAACTTTGGGTAAAGTTGAATTTCTCATTATTCGATAATAAATTTATTATTTCTGTGTCAGTTTTATTTAATATTTCTACAGTCTTTTGTAGGATTTTTTGAGCCCAACCAATTGTGTCTTTTGAAAAACGGTAGAAAGTCCCACCTTTAGCTTGAAAACCTAATATTTCAAACGAAATGTTTTCTCCCGCAATATAATCCGCAAGTTCCCTTCTTTCGTCAGAAGAAAGAGACCGTATTTCTTCATTTTCAATTTTCAAATGATACCCGCGATGTCCTGAAAATGCGATTCTTATATGATTTAAATCAATCCCAAAATCGGGGATTAAAAAATCATAAATTAATTTTACAATTTCATTTTTTGCTATATCTAAACATTTCTCACAAATCCAGGTCAGAGTTTTAAATTTAGATTTCTTGCAACTTGGACAACTATCCACCATCCCTGCTCCACTTTTCCCACATTCCTTGCAAATCCAGAAGTCATGATCTTCTTTACATGGTGTATAAAAGTGATCAGCATCAATATCAATGATTAAATCGCAGCCTTGAAAGCCTTTTCCTTCCATATCTTGATTTTCTGGTTGTGAATAAAGTGCTCCACTTGAATATACGTGACGAGGTCCATTATTGAATAAATTTTTCATCAAGTTCTCCCTATTCGAAAAACCCATATGTCTTATCATCCTAGTTTGCGTATCCCATGGAATAAATCCAAATTCTCTCTCATTAAATGAATTTACTAATGGTAAATTTGTTCTTTTTCCTCTATAGTAATCCCTAAAAAGCCGATTTAAATATTGAAAATCATTCATTATTTTGTTTTTGATTACTTTCTTCATATTTTTTTTTCATTGCGGATACAAATTGGGTAAATTGTACGTAAAAAAGAGGGTGAGAGATTTTCTTTTGCACGTCATATTTTTTTGAGAAATAACCTTTTAAACATAATTCATCCTTATACTTCTTCACCATACACAAGTTATAGGATTTTAAACTTTTACATGAGTAGGGAGTATAACCTTTTTTAATTGCATATCTAACTTGGTATCCAGTTTTATCTCTATCAAAGTCAGGAAGAGCAGAAAAAAGGTTTATAATTTCATCTTCGGGATATTTCAGCGCATTTAAAAACCACACAATTCCTAAACGTTCTGTGTGGACTAGATTCTGTCCTTCCTTTATTTTAGCAAGTATTTCTTGAATACAAGGGGGTAAAAACTTACTAACATCTTGATCTTTCTTAAAACCCATTTCAAATGAATATTCAAAATCTTCTTTTTTCTCTTCCCAGATTTGGCTGATTTTTTCATATAAGTCTTTAAATATTTGATTTTTAAATAGCTCCTCTCTAAGATCCTCAATATTTACCTGATTCAAAAATTTAAATCTCACGTATTCTTGAATTAATCTATTGAGATCGTCAGGTTGAATAAATACATAACCATTACGTAATGAATTATTGACTAATTTGCGGTAATTATCCCTTAGATTAGAGGTTAGTTTTAAATAATCAATAAAATGGATTCTGAACTTAGTTTTTATATTAAAATCTTGATCTTTTACTTTAATAATTTTGTAGATTACAGGTTCTTCAGAATAAATAATATCAAAATTCAAATCTTTATAAATATAATACAGATTAAATTCATTATTTATCTCTTTATTCAAGCTCTTGTAGGTAATTTTTGAGTATAACTCGGCAATTTTATTAGCAATTTGTTTGTTATTCAATATACTTAAAAAAATTTTTATTACGAGATAGAAGTCAATATTTGTCTCATCATCCATATAAAAAGAGAAATCTTCAATTTTGTTAAAAGCACCTTTAAAGAACTCCAGGATTCTTTCTTTTATTTTAATACTATTGTCAGATGAGAATATTTCATTTATGAAATCTATGGGTTTTTTTGTAGCTTTTTTAGGGTAAGATTTCTTCAGAGAAGGAAGCCAAGGATAACGTTTTACTAGATCGAAAATGCTGCTCATTATTCAGAAAATTCCCAATTTTAATATATAATATTTTTCTTCTAAAAGATTTGATAGTCTTAAACTTTAATAGATTAAGAGTAAAATGATTTATTGATAATTTTAATGAATCTATTAACAAACTAATAAACTATATTTAAAGAAAAAGTTGATTAAAATTCGTCCATATCATCATCTTCGGCAAACTCCTCCTCTTCTACTCTTGGTGCAAGGAAGTAGCTTAGTTTACCACCCTCAAGGAGATCAAAATTCATTTTTAATGGATGATCTGTTTTTAGGGATATTTCTAATTTCTCAGTAATCGACGCAATCTTTAATATCGCCTTTAAGAAAGTCAATGAATATGCCCCCGAACTTGAGCCTTTAAGTTGGCTTTCAATTAAATCGTCTTCATTGAGATCGTATTCCATCTCACCAATTTGTCCAGAGGAGCTAAAAATAAGCCCTTTCCCTTCATTTGCGTTTATATTGAGAATTTCTGAGTATATTTCAGCATCTTTAATAGCTTCTACCAAAAAATCTGTATCTATAACCCACTTAGAGTCATATTCTATTTTAAGTAAATTATCCATTGGAATTTCTTCGATGTCGATATCTAATAATGCTAAACTAAATGTTCTGGTTCTTGACACACCTTCCCTTTGCATTTTAATTTTTATCTTTTGGTCAGTCTCAGTAAAATTTATTTCAACTGTGTCATTTGTAGTGCTCCTTTTTAAGATTTTATCCAGATCATCTAAATTCAATCCAATTTTAGATTCGGTACTGCATTCATATTCATCAAAATCATCCTTCTTGATGGATAATTTCAGAAGACAAATTCTACTTGGATCCATCGCCGAAATAGTAAACTCTTTAGGGGTGACTCGAAACTCCGTTTCATCAATAATACTGGCAAGAGTTTCAACAATTCCTTTCAATATCCGACTATTTTCTAATTTTAATGTAAAGCTCATATTCTTTCAGCATTTTTATCCGATTATAATTAAGATAATAAAGTTTTATTGACATTATTAATAATGTTTAATATTAGTCTTTTAATAAAACCAACTCTGTGTATTAAATTAATTATTTATACTTATCTTAAATTTCAATGTTTATAAATGAAATAAATTAGAAGGTTTATTAGAAAAATGACATTACAATCTGCGAAGCAAAGAATGATTAAAGACATCAAAAATGAGGATGAGAGGGTTCAAATCACGGGGTATGTAAGAGATCTCGTTGAAGAAGAGCATTTTGTTCTAAATGATGATACTGGAGAAATCGTTGCTGATATTAAAAATATTGATTTTGGTTTCAAAGAAAATGATTTAATTAATGTAATCGGTGACCTTGTTAAAGAAGGTAATGAAATAAAAACAATAAAGGCAGAAATCATCCAAGATAAAAATAAATTAAATTTCGAGTATTACAAGAAGTTATATGAACTGAAAATTAAATATGGATGATTTTCAAAGAAGGAAATAGGTGATATCCCATAGTACAATTTTGCCCTGAGTGCTTCAATCTTTTACGCCGAAAAAAAGAAAATGATAATATCTATCTTACATGCAATTGTGGGTATCAAAAGGAAATTGATGCACTTTTTGATGAAAACAGTATTAAGAAAAAAAAAGAAGCTTTAGAAAGTAATTTAATCATCGTGAGGGAAGAGGATAAGATTTCAATACTTCCTAAAGTAAAGATGAGTTGTCCCAAATGTGGACATAATGAAGCAGAAACATGGCAAATCCAAATGAGAAGCTCAGATGAACCAGCTACTCATTTCTTTAAATGTGTTAAATGCAAGAAATCGTGGCGTCAAGGTTAAATACATTTTATATAAAAAATTTAAACAAAATATATTACTCAAACCTAGTTATTTTTACGTGAAAGAACAGTTTCACGATCTTTTTGCATTATCATTCTAGCTTTAAAAGAAAATTAAGGTGAGAAGTTGAATAATATTGGTGAAATTATAACTTTACGTAGAATAACAAGACGTAATTATCGCAAAATAACAAATCTAAGAGTAAAACCTGAGCAGAGATACTTAATTGCTTCAAATGCTGTATCAATGGCAGATGCCTACTTTTATAAGGATGCGTGGTATATATTGCGGAGAGATACCTGTAGGATTTCTTATGCTTGGTGATAATTCATTGAAATTTAAATTTATCAAGCATTTTAAACATTATCTTTATATCTGGAGATTTATGATCGCAGATAAATATCAAAGTCAAGGATATGGTAGAGAAGCTATGAAGTTAGTAATTCAACATGTGAAATCTAAGTTCAACGCAGAAGAATTGATTGTGTTTACTTTACCCCAGAATAAAGATGCGTTAGAGTTTTATAGAAAATTAGGGTTTAAACCAACTGGGAGAAAATTAGCCGTTGGAGATCTCGAGCTACGATTAAATTTAAAATAAATCTTTAAGAGAGAACTTCCAGAATTTTTGTTAAAATTCGTGCTTTTCCGCCAGTGGATTGAAGTAAAGTTTTTCCACAGACTAAACATCGTACATCTGTAGCTGAGCATCCAAAAATTATTTGCTGATTACCACAATTTAAACACTTCACACGTAGAAACCTACTTCTTGGATGTGGAATAAGAACTTTTGATTTTTTATTTCTTGCCATGGTGATATTTCCTTATTTTTGGTTAAACTTCTTGTAATTCAAGTCTTTTTACTCGATAAGATTTAGCATATTGTTTTTTGCCACATTCTGAACACTCTAGTATAGGAACGCTCCTTTTATTAACTTTAGCATTCTTGTGGAAGATCGGTTTTGGAAAACTTCCGTAGCCCCTTTTCTTCCTTTCTAATCTTCTCCTTCCATGATTTAAAGCTCGTTCTTTACCTTTTTTGTAAAGGGAGACATTATGAATCTGATGAGAACGACATTTGGGACAATATCGTCTTGTTGTTCTAGGATATTTCAATTTAATAATACCATTTAATTCTAATTTAATAGTGGAATTATTTATAAATTTTAAATTTTATTAGTTCTGGTGATTCTTATTTAACACCTATGAGTAAATAAAAAATAATTTAAATCTTATTTGCATAATGTTAATAAAAACAATATCAAGAAGGATTTAAATGTTTCATGAGAAATTTCGCGAAGGAATCATAAGTGCTAAACAATTTGAAAGGGATGATATTGAGTATATTTTAAGTAAGGGGAGAGATATGATTAACATCAAAAACTCAAATCTCTTGAGCGGAAAAATCCTAGCCACCTTGTTCTTTGAACCTTCTACTCGAACTCGCCTTAGTTTTGAATCTGCTATGTATAGATTGGGTGGAAATGTGATCGGATTTCATTCTGGAGATGTTTCTTCTATTAAAAAAGGAGAAAGTATCGCAGACACAATTCGAACAGTGGAAAATTATAGTGATTGTATAGTTATAAGACACTCCCTTGAAGGTGCTGCGAGAATGGCAGCAAAATTTGCTAAAATTCCGATTATAAATGCAGGATCGGGGAGTGGAGAACATCCTACTCAGGCTCTACTAGATCTGTTAACGATAACTGAAGAATTCAATACATTAGATGGCTTGACTATAGGATTAATGGGTGATCTAAAGTATGGAAGGACAGTTCATTCGCTTTCAGTTCTTCTATCTAATTTTAATGTTAATACTTATTTCATAAGTCCTGTAGAATTGAAAATGAGAAATCGAGATAAAGATTTCTTACGACAACGGCAAATGAATTATAAAGAAATCACAAATTTTAGAAAAATTTTAAATACCTTAGATGTTCTTTACATTACTCGAATTCAGAAAGAGAGATTTATTGATTTAGAAGAATATGAAAAGGTGAAAAGTTATTATACATTCAGAAAAGAAGATCTTGAAGACACTAAGGAGAATTTTCGATTATTACATCCATTACCACGACTTAATGAAATTTCACCAGATGTAGATGATTCAAATAAATCAGTTTATTTTAAACAGACTTATTATGGCATCCCTATGCGAAAAGCCATTCTGGCAGAACTAATGCATGATTAGAACATTAGATTTTATTTTTTCTCTTAATTATTAAATAAAATCGCATTTATCTTTGAATCACTTAATGTTTTAAAATACTCTTTTAAGCCATTTCTATTATTATTAAATTTTTGGTTGAAAACAGATCCACCATTAACTATATTCTCAAATTTTCGGAATGTCTCAATTTTTTTAGTCAAAGTCAGCGGAGAATTTTCTCTAATAAATCTGGAAGAATAACCATGAACATCCTGTCCTTTACTTGTTAACTCATTATCCCATGTGTCACTTAGATAGCTGTCGTTATGGGGTTGATTCAATTTGTATCGGTTCTTTTCCTTTTCATTCTGTTCATTTATTGTTTTTCGCATTAAAGTCAAAATATCTATTGCAAACTTTAGGCTATTTTCTGTTCTATCAAGCTCAATCCCACAATGATTAGTTACGGCTGTATTTAATCCAAAGAAACTGATAGATTTTATTGCTTGCTGAAATAAATTCTCTTTACTAACCCCAAAGATCTTTGAGCTTAAAGTTAACCATTGTTTATTTAGATTTAATTTCTTTTCTACTAAATTTTCTTTGAATTTGAATAATTCAAAAACTAAATTCAATTTATCCTGTAATAAATCAAAAAATAAATCATCATTTTGATTTGCTTCCACCGAAATCCGGTGTAAATTTATTAAAATCTTATCTAAGATGATTTCGTTGCATAGTGGGTTGTCTATCTTAACCAGGGTAGAATTCAGCAAATTAGAGTTATTTCTATTATAGAAAAGTATATTTCTTCTAAGACCACCTGATAAAAAATCAGAAATTACATTATATTGTGTAAATATTTGATTACAATCTGAGAAACCGAATACTAATAATGGTCCCTTATTACCTCTATGGTTTTTATTTAAAGAATCGAAGAAAAGACGACTGATTTGATTGTTAATGGGATTTTTTTTTACTAAATCATTTTGAGAATTAAATTCTAGGGTTAAATGATATTGATTATCTTGGAAACTTTCATTATATCTGAATATTTGAGACGTCAATAAATTTATCATATCGGGATTATCTTTTGGCGTACTATATTTGAACAAAAATTTGTTATCGAAATCACCTAATACTACATCTTCGGAGTAGAATTGCTTAATTTGATGTAAAAAATCAAAGAGATTTAAAATTAAATTAATATTATCTCTAGGATCTGCTGTCTGTTTTGAAATATTTGAATAATTGTTAAAAAGATACTCTAATACGGTTTCAGTGTTTAAATAGATGCTTAATGGTCTTAAACTCCAATAATTCAAATGTAGGAGTGCTATTTCTCCAGATAAATACGAGTCAGCTAGTTTCTTTGGAATAAGATTTAACAATAAAAACTGTTCAGAAACATCTGAACCTAATTTCTTAATAAATTTAGCTGGGGTTATTTCATTTGAATTGAATAATTTAAATACTTCATATGGTGGTGTACCTAATCGAGTTAATTTATGTCTTACCTCCTCTAACCCATTTTCTAATAAAATCGCATTTATATACTCACGCATTAATGGTGCTGTTAAATATTCAATATTTGTCCTATTTAAGCGTTCTTCTACTTCTCGAGTTATTTTTCTAGCTAAAAATCGCTCCAATCCCCCTTCAGTTATAAGATAATCGGTAATTTTGCTTGAATCAAAATTCTCTTTAGAATATTTTGATGTTCTTATCATTCTTGTCTTAGATTTATCTAAAAGGATTTGCTCAATTGATAGAATATTCTCTAAAATGCCTTTCCCTAATTTGGTAATATAATAACCATTATCAGTTGAATTAATCAAATCACATTTTTTTAATTCATTTAAATGAAATGAAAAGTTCGGTGAAGATACATCGTCTTCCAAAACTTCTCTCTGAAGTTTTGAAAAGGATAAAGGAGTTTGAGAGTGTCTCAGTTTTCTTAAAATGTCAATCCTTATCTTTTGCCCTAGTGTTTTTAGTTGTTTTCCTAAAAAATTCTTATTTTTGTCGGAATTCACTTTACTTATCTAAATTAAACTAGTTCTTTAAATCTGTTTATCTAAATTATATGTTTATTAATTATATAAAAATTCGGAAATTATTCGGTAATGGGAATTTGATAATATGTAGGTGATATAAGGAATCAACTTAAGAGTGATGATGATTTTTTACCATCAAGAGAAGTATGGAACTTTTTACCATTAATGTCCCTTTTGTGGTGTTAAAATCAAAGGAAATCCTAAATATTGTGCGAAATGTGGAATAAATTTAAGCGAAATTGAAGTAATTCAGACTTCTTCACCTCATCTTAAATTTAAAGCGGAAGGATATACAAATTTGTGCAAACAATGTGGCGCACCAGCTAAACTTGAAGCGAAGTACTGCGTATTCTGTGGTAGTTCTCAATAGCTTTATTTTTTTGGGAAATTACTTACGTTATTTATTATTTTAAGATACTATTATTTTATATTTATTTTTTTGATAGATGATAATATTAGATGGATTTGGAAAGTATTCTTTTAAAGTATGTTCATATGGTATAATAGAATTAATGACAATCAAAAGTTTTCCTTGGTTTTTTAACAATTGTCTTGAAAGGTGAAGAAAAGTTTTAAAATCCTCCTTTTTTATGTGAGTTGGTGGATTTGCTATAATATAATCAATTGAATTAGGGATAATATTAGGATCTACTAAACCATCCATCGCATGAACAATCGAATTATCAATCTGGTGATATTTCAAATTTCTTTTTAATAGGAATAAGCTAATGAGATCACTTTCAATGCAATGTAATTTCTTTAATTCGAGAAATTTTGATAGTATTATACCAATTACACCAATTCCTGCAAAGTAATCTATTATTTCAGCATCCTTTGAAATTAAAGCCTCATTTAGAATTGTTTCAATGAGAAAATCTGTTCCATCATCGATTTTATCTTTACTAAAAACTCCATCAGAACTAAAGAATTCAAATTCACCGAAATCTTTTTTATGATTAATCTTAAAAATGTAATCTTCAAAATCTGATTTATTTATATTAGATGGAGTAAATTCAGGAATGAAAAAAAGAATTTTATCATGACTTTTTGTTTTTGAATAGTCTAATCTTGTTTCATCCATCCATTTTACTACTATTTCACTTTGCTTTTTATGGCTAGTAATTATTAAAAATGCAGCGGGTTGGGTTAGGAGATTAATCATTTGATGTAGGGCATAATTGATTAAGTTTAAACTTAAATTACTTGGAAAAATGACTATTGTCTTAGTAATATTTTCGAAGGAAATCTTAGAGGATACTCCAAAAAAATCCATATTGAATTCAATCTTATTTTTTGAAAATTCCTTAGTGATAAATTGATTCTTTAAGATTTTAGAATATAATGTATAATTTGGGACAGAAACAACAATCTTATTTGAAAATAATTTTAATAAATTTTCTAAATTTATTGGAATATTAATAATTGGGAAATATATCTTATCGTTTGGTTCGATTGGGAATAAATTTTTAATTTTCTTTAGAGTTTTATTAGATAATATTGGGGATATCATGAAAGTTTACTTTGAATTTTTGAGTTTGGGAGTGTATTATTTTCTTCTGAAGTAATGATACTTTATATAAAATCTACTTATACAGTTAACTATCAAATATTAAGCAAGTTATTCTGAAAAAGGTTAGTGTTTTTTAGAAAAAGTAATATAATAAAAGGATATTTATCTAGCTGAAACTGCTATTCTCTCTATTTCATCTTTTCGTTTTACCGCCCGAGAATCTTGACTATTGTTTGCTGCTAGAATTAGTTCTTGAGCTAAATTCTCTTCAAATAAGTTTTCATTAGAATGAGATTTTTGCCCAATGGCTTGAGTTAAATACTTCAGAGCTAAGTCAACTCTTCTCTGGGGCGCGATATCTACTGCTGACGCATAGCTTATCCCTCCCATCGCAATTTTGGTGGTCTCTTCTCTAGGCGCAGTATTAACAACTGCAGCTACGAGAATTTGAATTGGATTTTCTTCTGTCATTAACTCAATTAAGATAAATGCATTTTTTATACTTCTCAATAATTTTCCTTTCTTACCAGAATGATATGAACTTTTACGCCCCTTAATACGACTACCAATAAATCCAGGAGAAAGTAACCTGTTTGCAAATCGTTCAAGTACTGATACTTTGGAAGATTTCCAAAACCTTCTATGTTCATGTCTTCCCGCTGAATGAGGAACAATAATGGGTTTTAAGTTAATATAATTTACTAAGGTAGGATCTCTAATTTCGATGTTTTCAAAAGACCATTTATTGAAAAGTTTTATCTCTTTCTTTGTATTACTCATAAATAACTACCACATTGATTATCTTAAGGGTTTTTCCTTTTTCCCGCTAATTAGTGCTTCTAAACTCACACCGTTTACTTTAACTACTCTGAAACGTACACCTGGAAGATCCCCGATGCTTCTCCCTTTTGCGCCACCAATTCCTTCAACAATTACACGATCATGCTCCTCTATAAAATTTAGAGCACCATCACCAGGCAAAAATGCTGTTACACCCTTCCCGTTTTTTTTGAGTTGAATTCTTACACATTTTCGGATAGCCGAATTAGGTTGTTTGCTTTCTCGGCCAACTTTTTGAAGTACTATTCCGAGAGCTTGGCAACTTCCTTCTAGGGGGTCTACTTTTTGTTTTAATTTGAGTTTTCTTCTCTTATATTTACTTTTTGACCACCGGAATTTTTTCCGATTAGCTTGAAGTTTTCTCGCAGCGTAAAGTCCTTTTGGCACTTTGATCACTAAATTTTTATTATTTATAATGTGAAAAAATACATAATAGAACTTAAAATTTTGGTTACCCTTTTACTTCGTTATAATTAATATCAATACTACCTTTATAATAAGTTAAAAAAGAGGATTACCGAGTAGAAGAAATAGGAAAATTATATTATATATTTTTAGTATTAATAATTACATTATCTACATCGAAATATCTTAATACTAGTTCTTTAATTTTTCTTATCATCGAACCCTCTTTACCAATAGCTTTTCCACGATCTTGAGGTCGTACAGTTATAATTACTGTTTTTTTTAAACCTCTACTTTCTTTTACTTCAATATCCTGTACAACAATTGAATTTTTAGTGGTTTGTAAGATGTTTTGTATAAATCGATTAAGATTTTCTGAAAAAGCTATTACGTCAATCTTTTTATTAAGTTTTGATTTTAAATCTTTGACGTGTTCACCTGCTTTTCCAATTGCTTTTCCTACGTCTTCTTCTTTTACTAAAAAAATAATTACTTCAGTATTATATTCTTGATTTTTAAATACCAGGCAATCTTTAATAATAGCACCTGAGATATTATTAAACAAGGAAATAAGATCCATGGATTCCCTATCAATCTTTATATGTTTTTTTAACATCGAGATAACTTTTGTTGTGTTTAATTAAATTCATTAAGTCCTTAGAGTCAATAGATCTGAGTCACCCTCTTGAACGACGCCAATAATGGAAATCATATACGGTTTTGCACAAGCTAAACCAAGATCCCAACTGGAACCTTTATATCTATGAATATAGATTTTATCTTTTGCGAGAGAAATATAATAATTTAATTGCTTCTCCAAGTCAGTTGGACAATTATTTGCGATGATAATCATCTTGAAAGATTCATTTCGTAAATATTGTAACACTTGTTTCTTTCCATATATGAACTTTCCTGTATTCATTGCCACTTTTATGTTTGTATCAACGTCGAACTCTTTCTTTTTCTTACGAGACAGATCAAGTTTCTCTATAACGTTTTCGCTTTTATTCCTTGCCATGATATTTTCAATACGGTTCTATATAATTAAGTATTATTAATATTATAATTTTTAAGTATTCTTCGGTGATTTATATTTATTTTGTCAAAAAGAGTTTTATTTTTTCTTTTGTCTTAATATTTCTAAATTTGCGTCTAGATCAAACATGACATTTACACGTCCAGTGCCGATTGGGGATATCTGCCCCACAATTACATTCTCGGGGATCCCGAGTAAACGTTCTTCTTCTCCATAAAGACCTGCGTCTAAAAGTTGATTCACAGTTACTTCGAAAGCAGCTCTAGCAAAAACACTAGATTTGGACCCGGAAATTCCATGTCTCCCAATAGATTGAATCGAGCCTGAATAACACATTAGGTCTGATAAAATTAGTAAATGCCTTAAATCAACATCTAGTGATTGTTGTTCAAGAACTTTTTGGGCTTCTATTATTATCATTTGACGTGCAGCTTCAATACCAAACAATTTTTCTATCTCATGAATATGATTTGAAGTAGATCTAGAGGCATCCACCCCTTCAATTTGTATTACACCCTGCAAATTGGTACCTTCAGTTTTAATTACCCATTCTTCACCATCATCGGAGGGTGTTAATAATCCTCGTTTTACACCTCTGATACCTTTCACTACTTTTTTCAAAATTTTTTCTCTTAGTTTTTGTAAGCTTTGGAGATCCTCTATACCTGGATCAATAATAATAGAATTACCTTCACGTTTTATAGTACCCTTTTTCTTATAACGCTTTAAAATTTCAGGGATCTCATCAATATCGATCCCTTTCCTTTCACAAATTTCTGGGATCAAGTTAACTACGATCTGCCAATTTACAAAATCTAAGTCCACATCGGATATAATCTGTTCTATACGAATTTGTTCGATACGGTTATGGACTTTAATAGCATTTTCTTCTGTTTCGTTATAACCTTCAATTAAATATACTTCCATAGCAGGTGTTGAGGGAAATCGTCTAGCATCCACGATTTCTATAAGCCGAGGTAACCCTTGCGTCACAGAGAACTCTTCCACTCCTGCGTAATGGAAGGTTCGTAGAGTCATTTGTGTTCCGGGCTCACCAATTGATTGAGCCGCCACTGTTCCTACGGGTTCGGAAGTTTCTACAAGAGCATTATTATAATTAATATAAATTTTGTTTATAAGATATTCCAATTGTTCGATTTCGAGATCCTCATCTTTTATTTTATCTCTAATTTTCTCGATCAAATCGTCAGGAATCCCATCTTCCTTCAATATTTCTAATTGTTGTTCTAAAAATTGTAAAGTTATTTTTGTCATTTTCTTTTCATCACTTTTTTCAATCTAATTAAATTATCCTAATTTTTCATTCTTCCAATCTAAATATCCTTTTGTTTCTTTACCTCGCCATATCGCTTTTTTTCCAGACTCTTCTTCAAATTGCCTTAACAATTCATCTTCATCAGTAGTTTTTTCTTTTGGTTTTGGTTTAACTTCTTTTTTAGGTTTTTCCTTTGGAGTAGCTATTTTTTTTGGCTTTGTTTCAGATACTTTCTCTACTATCGTAGAAGTTTTTTTAATTGTAGAGACTTCTTTTTTAGGTTTTTCCTTTGGAGTAGCTATTTTTTTTGGCTTTGTTTCAGATACTTTCTCTACTTTCGTAGAGGTTTTTTTAATTGTAGAAGCTTCTTTTACTTCTTCACGAATCTGTTCTACATCTAAAGCTTTAGCTTTTAGCAATAAAACGTCTAAATTTACTGCTGAACCATGATCGGTATGCATTGGATCAATACCATCATCGCCAAATCGAAACTGAATTATATTTTTATCTGAATTCCTTACTGTGCCATCATTTTCTACAACCATATCCTGTAAAGCATTCACTAATCTTCTCTGCATATATCCACTTTGAGAAGTTCTTACTGCTGTGTCTACCAGCCCTTCTCTTCCTCCCATAGCATGAAAGAAGAATTCTGTCGGGTTTAATCCATTTCTATAAGATGATGATACAAAACCTCTTGATTTAGGGGAAAGATCATCAACTTTAAAATGCGGTAAAGTTCTATTAGCATACCCTCTGTTAATTCTCTCACCTCTAATCGCCTGTTGGCCTACTACTGCAGACATTTGTCCAAGGTTTAGGATATTTCCCCTTGCACCAGATTTGGTCATGATAACAGAATGTGCTTCATCACCAATGAAGTCTGCTGCAGATTCTTCTGCTTTTTTACGTGCTTCTGCTAATACTTGGCGAATTCTTAATTCCAAAGTTTCTCTCATTGATCGCCCAGGGGCTCTTTTGAGAACATCAGTGTCATTTTCATGAAAAGCTTTAATAAGTTTTGTAGATTCATCTTTTGCTTCTTTTAATATATTTTCAATTGCTTTATAGGCATCACCATGCACATAAACTTCATCTAGCCCCATAGTCATTCCATTTTGTCTAATGACATATAACAACATTTTGGTAGAACTATCTAAAAATTGCCTACCACGAGCGTTTCCATGATCTTTAATAATTCTTGCAAGAATACTATTCGGTTGCTTATCACCAAAAGAGTTTTCATCTATAGTTCCAGTTATCAATTTTCCATTTTTGATTACGACATAGGCATCATAAGAACAGTTTTCTCCCTCACATTCGTCACATTTTTTACAAAATTTAGATTTTACCTTCATATTTAAATCGTCTGGGAACAAACTGCCAAATATCTCTTTTCCAGTATATAAAGGTTCTGGATCGGTAGTTATTGGAGTTAAATCATCTAGAGTAAAACCAGGATTATTAATGAATATATCTCCATTATACAATAATTTTAATGTATCTTTTTTATTATAGAGAGAATTTTTACTAGTAAATTGAAAAACGCTTGAAATAAAATCTTGAATTCCACCTAAAATCGGACCTCCAAACCGGGGAGATAATATATGATTTTGTACTTTAAGGAGTAATTCCGCTTCTGTTCGAGCTTCCTCGCTTTGAGGTACATGTAAATTCATTTCATCTCCGTCAAAATCAGCGTTGTATGGAGGGCATACAGTTAAATTTAATCTGAAAGTTCTTCCGTCCATTATTTTTACTTCGTGTGCCATAATCGACATTCTATGCAAGGAAGGTTGACGATTAAATAATACTAAATCTCCTTCATTTAAATGACGTTCAACAGTGAATCCTGGTGCTAACATATCAGCAATAATCTTGCGGTTTTTTACATAACGTAGATCAATTCTTCTTCGATCATTCCGTATAATATAATTAGCTCCAGGGTGGTGAAAAGGCCCATTTAAAACCATATGTTTCATTTCTTCAATATTCCAATCGTTAACATTAGTAGGGATCGTCAAAATTTTAGCAATCTCTGTAGGTACACCTACTTCATTAATACTTATATAAGGATTTGGTGAAATTACACTTCTTGCAGAAAAATCGACTCGTTTTCCACTTAAATTACTTCTAAATCTACCTTCTTTGCCTTTTAATCTTTGAGTTAATGTTCTTAGTGCTCTTCCTGAACGATGTCTTGCGGGTGGTATACCAGAGACTTGATTATCAAAATATGTGGTAATATGGTATTGGAGTAACTCCCAAAGATCTTCTACAATTAAATGAGGAGCCCCAGCATCAATATTTTCCCTTAACCTTTGATTAATTCTTATAACATCTACTAATTTATGAGTTAAATCATCTTCTGATCTGATACCGCTGTCTAATGTAATTGAAGGTCGTGCACATACCGGAGGAATGGGCAATACTGTAAATACTATCCATTCAAGTCTTGCATTTTCTGGTGAAATACCCAAGATTCTAAGATCAACATCAGACATTTTTTTTAATCGTTCTAAAATCTCAATAGGTGTTATCCTACGAGAACCTTTCCCTTCTTCCTCTTCATAAAAGGTGGTTGGTTTTTCAATAATGATTTTCTTTTTCTTACCACCACAATAGGGACATGTTTTCGTTTTCCTAGCACGCTTGAATACGATTTTAGCTGAATCTTCATCACCCTCAAAAAAGATTTTTCTGTGTTTTATTTGTTCTTGCCTGAATTCCTCCTTTTCCTCATCTGTAAGCATTAATCGAGAACATTCAGGACATATAGATCTTAAGACTTTAAGTACTTTTTTCGCATATCCTACATGAATTACAGGTCTGGCTAGCTCTATATGGCCAAAGTGACCCATACAATTGCTAACTAAATTACCACAAGTCTGACAGCGCTGTCCGGGCTCAATTGTCCCTAAGCGCTGATCCATTAATCCAGATGGTATAGGTAATCCATCTTCATCATAAGTGTCTGCGGTGATAATCCGTGCGGCAGACATTTTTCTTATCTCATCTGGACTTAAAAGTCCAAATTTGATTTTTTCTATCATTTTGGTTCTTGAAAAAGTATAGCTCATATACTATTCACCTCAACATTCATATTGGTACATAATTTTTTTGAAGAATAAGTAGAACTCATAGGAGAAAACATCCTTTTAATTGATTATAAACTGCTAATTTTAAAAAATAAGTTAGTGTCTCTTCCACTGTAATTAAAATATGATAGCAAATAATAAAAATTTTACCATTTTCAGCCATTTTAACTTTACATAAACTTTTATCCTTTAATCCTTTCAATGATAAACATGCATTAGGCATAATATTTAATAATAAGGAAATCGACTGATGGTGTTAATCATTAATTTGAAAAATTTTATTTAAAAAGATTTATATAAATGAGTTTTCTTTGATTATTTTTATAGTTTTAAAAATGGATACTTTAAACTATTCTAATATAATTAAACTTCTTTTTTTTTGCCTTAAATATTATTAAAAGAGTTTAATTTTTGGATATAATTTAATTAACTAATAATGAAAGTAATAGATTTTTTCAGAAGTAAGATTATTCTCTTTATTATTCAGATTCTGATTTTGAGTTTGTTTATATATATCTTTCATTATAATGTTGATATAAATTTAGATAATAATGGTTCTATCCCCCAGGAGCTAATTATACAGTTCATTGCTAATTATGTGTTATTTAAAAATTCTTCTGGGATGATTTTCATTTATACGAGCTGGATTGTAATCTCCCTAATTCCTGATTTCGTGCATAACAATTTTAAAAAAGCTTATACAATGAACTTGATGACGTTTTTTTTCCCTAATTTTTTTGTTTATACATTTTTATATCAGCATTCAGTAAATTATTTTAATTCTAATTTTCTATTTCATTTAGTACATACAATTCTAATTGGATTAATTCTAACATCAATTTCATTAATAATTTCTTTAATTCTTAAAAAGATTATGAAAGTTAAAACTGATACTCAATTAGAAGATTTGCAAATTGTAGCTAATCAAATTAAATCAAGATGTCCGAACTGTGGAACGGAATTTGATTCAGTTCCAACTTTTTGTTATAATTGTAATTCCAAAATAATATTAAAACCAGAGGAAAATGTTGAATTCAGATAGTAATAAACAACCTTTAGAATTTCTATTTAAACCAAGAAATATTGTCATTTACAGAGCAACAGATGCCGTAGGTAATTTTATAAAGGGATTTAAAAGACAAGAATTTGATTTTAATAATATTTATCTAATTTCTTCAAAATTAGATGAATTTATGGGACTAAAGTGTTATAAATCTTTAGATGAACTTCCCATTGATAATATTGATCTTTTAATTCTGTCTATTAGAAGAGATCTTTTAGTTCAATCTTTACAAGAAATTCTTTCAAAGAAAAAAGTAAAATTCATTGACATTTTTACGGCAGGAACGGGAGAATTTGATGATACTGGAACAGAAATCGAAAGAAAAGTAAAGGAAATACTAGATGATTATAAAAATACCAGAAGTATTGGTCCAAATTGTATGGGAATTTATAGTCCACGTGGTAAAACGGCATATTACTCATCTTTTCCTGTCGAACTTGGAAATATAGGTTTGATTTTTCAATCTGGAGACCTACATTCTAAGATTATTAAATTTGGGTCTCGTAGGTATAATCTACGATTCTCAATTGGCGTAAGCATTGGTAATTGTGTAGATCTACAAATTTCTGATGTTCTACTGTATTTAAACAATGATAAAGATACCGATGTCATATGTATATATTTTGAAGGAATTTCTCCACTTCACAAAACTGAAGGAAAAAACTTATTAGAAGTTTTAAAATCTATGAAGAAACCGGTACTATTTATGAGAGGTGGAAAAACGGAAAGAGGACAAAAGGCAGTTTTATCACATACGGGATCTATGGCAACAAAAGACAAAATTTGGAGTGCTGTGTTTAAACAAACACCTACAATTGAGATTGCTTCCTCTTTAGATGAACTAATTGATTGCGCATATCTCTTCTCATTTTATATTAATCGGTTTAAAAAATTAGGAAAGGAAGTCATATACCCCACCAACAAACGTTCCTTAATTATATTATGGTCGGGTGGTTTTGGGATTTTAGCAACTGATTATTTAATAGAAAAGGGACTTGAAGTCCCGCATTTTGAGGGTGCCGCTTTAGATAGACTTAAGAGCATTTTTAATATAAGGGTAGGAAGTCTGGCGAATCCTTTAGATTTGCCTTTTGTAACTTATCAAAAAGAACTAGCAGAAGTCACCATCGCAGCCGTTGACGAAGATATTAATTTGGTATTATTAGAAACTGATGCTTGGAAAGATATTGAGGGTAAACGGTTTAAAGGATATTATAATAACTTATTAAAAATTAGAAATTACGTTGAAAGCCAAAATAAAATATTTATTATAATATTACATCATTATCCAAGTGATTCTCGTAGAATCTTCGTGGATATGCTTCTCAAAGACAATTTCCTAGTATATCCTTCTCTTGAGGCCGCAGCTAACTCATTTTTAAAATTGTATGAATACGGGAAGAAAGTAACACAGTTAAGTAAAAATCTTAGTTAATCTCTCTATGGTATATTTTTAAATTTTAATCTCTTTGAATACAAAACAATTTATGTTCTCTTTAATTTTCAAAATCAATGTTAGGTGAATTGATCTCAATATTAGCAGTGTTAACGTTTGTTGGATCCAATGTTATCTTTCGGCAAACAGAACATGAAGTTACTCCTGCTTTTATCAACTTTTTTCGTACAAGTATTGGTACAATAACTTTCCTTCTTATTATCGTGCTTATAAACCAGTATAATCTTATTCTTGTTATTCCGTGGCAGTTGTGGCTTCTGTTAATCTCGAGTTTTATCTTTGGTCAAGTTATTGGAGATACTGCTTATTTTACTGCACAGAAAGAATTAGGAACTACTATGGCACTGGCGGTATCGATGACATTTCCTCTTTTTACATTCATATTATCTCTCATTTTCCTTGATCGGGGATTTACCCTTAACTTGATCATAGCATTAATCTTAATAGGATTTGGAATCACTATTATCGGGAAGTCTAAAATAAACTCAGAAAATTCAATTATTTCCTCAGAAAGAAATATGAGAGGTGATGTAATTTCTAGAAGAGATATTACCAAAGCAATAGGCTTTTGCATTATCGCATCTTTAGGGTGGGCTATAGGCGCAGTTATAGTTGAATATGCAACATCTCAGATAGATCAAATTATCCACATGGGGGGATTGAGCTCTCTTATTGGGAATGTAATTCGGTTTCCTTTCGCAACATTGATCTTAGGATCGATGGTACTACGAGAAAATCATATAAAAAAGAATAGTGATCATTTGAATGATAATAAGAAAAGTCATCGCACATGGGTCCTATTAATAGTTGCTTCAATTATAGGCACCTCACTAGGAGCCTATCTTTATACTGAAGCGGTACATTTAGCAGGAGCAAATACCATGGCATTGGTTGCAAGTGCTAGTCCACTTTTTTCGCTTCCTTTGACTTATCTCGTAAATAAGGAAAAGATTTCAAAATACGGGTTTATTGGGGTAATTTTGACTATATTAGGAGTGATACTGATCCTTATTTAGATCTGTTTAAATTTAATTTTTAAAAAATTGATTACGGTGTTTTATTCGATCTTATCGTAATCTAATTTATTTTTATCTAATATTTTAATAACGAGTTCTTTAAAAACTTCTTTTATATTACAATTCTCTTTAGAAGAAGTTCTGAAAAAATCTACTTCTGCATGACGACTCATGAATCTGTCAATAACTAAATCGTCTACTCTTGCTTTTTCATCAATTTTATTCACAAGATCGTTTTGCGCACCTATAAACATTCTTGGTGTGTTTCCATGATTATATTCACCTAACCTCTCATACCACCAGTCTAATCGGAGTAAAGTTTGCAGATCTATTACATTAAATACCATGAATATTCCATTGGCACCATTAATATAGTATGGAAATAGTTTTTTGAATTGCTCGCGCCCACCAAAATCCCAAATACTTATCCTAACAAAAGTACCTTCCCCATTAACAACAATAGGGAGTTCATATGTATAAAACTCAATCCCTAATGTTTCTTTTGTATTAACATCAAAAGTGTCAAAACATAAGCGCTTGGCAATACAAGTCTTCCCAACTCTTTCTTGCCCTAATAAAACTACCTTAAAAATGTAGATAGGTTTATTATCCCTATTAAATTCAGTTGAGGAATTAAATTGTTCTGTCATAAATATATGTAACTTCTGTGTAATTGAACAAAAAATTTTATCTTACTTAATAGAAAATACAAATTGAGATTTATAAATTTTGAACATTATTTTTATAATTTTAAAAAGATAACAAAATTATGAATAAAAGAGAATTCTTCCCAGATTATCATCCTAAAACGTGCAGGGATTCCTTCTCCAAAAAATTGCGAGATCCAGATTTATTTTAGATATATTTTTCCGCTATGATGAATTTCCGCATGAACCGGTTGTGTATATTGCCCGGCACCATCATTTATAATTTCCACTTCATGTGACAATATGGTTTCTGTAGAGAATCCACAAATATGAGAGTGTCCATATATAAAATGGCTGATCAAAGAAAAATCGCATTCAACTTCTTCAAAAAACTCTTTTATGCCATTAATATAATAGCTAGACTCCTTAGCATCTTCCCATTTCTTCATGATCCTCATATTCATTTTAATTAAATTGAATTCAAGACTACTTAGATCTGAAAAAATAGCATTGATTTCTGCAGAGGTTAACTGTTTTAATCTCATTAAATCCAATTTAATTTACCCGATACAAATTTAATCTTTAGGCAATTTCCTTATTAATACTGTTACATATTAATTTAATAAAATCAATATAAATAATGTGGAACCGGAGCGGTAGAAAATGAGTGAAAATAAACCAATAATTTTAATAGTTTCAGATGTACATTTAGGTTCATTAGATTGTGAAAAAGACTTATTTATTCAATTTTTAAAGCGTATTATTAATGGAGAATTAGGAAATGAACTACAAGCGTTCATAATATTAGGAGATTTCATTGATTTATGTATGGATATTCCTCGGACTCTTTTGAGAAGGAAAAAAATTCAAGAAATTTTTACACTTTTACTTGAAATTAAAAAGAAAATGAATCTTGTATTTTTATTAGGAAATCATGAAATTCCTGTTACTGGGGACTTTGATGAGAAATTTGAACGTCGAAAAAAGAAATTTTTAAACAAATTCAAAAATAGCAATTTCAAGGAATTATTTAATAACGAGTTGTATTATCAGTATGCATTATTGAAAAAAAGTGATACAGATGATATATTATTCTTATACGATTCCCGAGAGCAAATTGAAAATAATCCTGTGAAAGAAGTAAAAATTAACAACCTTAATTTAGATACCGATTATAGGTGTTTTATGGCACATGGTTATCAATTTGAGCCTGATATATATCGGTTTATTGTAGGACAATTTTGGAAATCATTAATCTCGAGTAATAATTTTGAAGTAAAAGAAACTCATGATTACTTCTGGAATCACATTATAAAGAATGGAAGAAAAATTAAGCCTGTTAGATTTGAAGACATGAAAGAAGAATTAGCTAAGTTAAAAAGGAAGTCAATTGAATCAGTGGATATGGCTTTTTCAGGATTAAATATTTTAGAATTTAACTTTATTAAATCCAGTATGCGTGTCATGAAAAGGTGGTACCGAGCTGCCAGTAAACCAGATTATTTTTTAGATGAAATTAAAGAGTTCTTAGAGGATGATGACTATGATTTTTCAAAAATAAATCACGTCATTTATGGTCATTTTCATTATAAGAGCAAATCCATTGCAACTATCAACCAACAGCAAGTAGAAATAATAAATGATGGTTCATGGCAACACATGCAACCTTCTTATGTAGAAATTTGTGATAAAGGGAAAATGCATTTAAGAACTATAGAAAATAACATTCCTCCCTTAGAGAATAATGAAAGATAATGAATTATTTGATTTTCTTGTTTCTGAAGCTAAACATCCTTTCTCAGGTTGGGATTTTTCGTATATAAATAGTAGATATATGGAATTTCCTTTAACATGGAGTTATTCTAGCAAAGTTTTGCCATATATAAGGACATCAGAGTCACTCTTAGATATGGGAACTGGAGGAGGGGAGTTTTTAGCTACACTAGCTCCATTACCGAAACATACTTGTGCAACTGAAGGATATGAACCAAATTTTTAAATTGCAAAAGATAAATTAGAACTTTTAGGTGTTAAAGTATTCTACTTAAAGGATGAAAACAAACTTCCATTCAAGAATGAAGAGTTTAAACTAATTATTAATCGCCATGAATATTATAACCCAAATGAAGTTAATAGAATTCTTCAACATGATGGAATCTTTATTACTCAACAAGTAGGAAATAATAATAACTCAAATCTCAGATTACTTTTAACTATAAATCAGGATTCAGAAAATGAAGTGAAATGGAATTTAGAATATGCAACAAATGAATTAGAAGCAGCGGGTTTTGAGATACTAGAAGGTATTGAAGATAGTACACTAACGCGAATATTTGATGTTGGGGCTTTAGTATACTATCTGAAAGCCATCCCTTTTGATTTTACGGTAAAGAAATACTTCAATAAATTAGTGGAAATCAACGAATGCATTAATGACAACGGATATTTAGATTTAGAGATGAACAATCATCGATTCCTTCTAATGGTGAAAAAGTCAAAAAGAAATTAGAATGAATCAAATATTATTTATGATATCACGAGCTTGTGAAGGAAAGGTAAATTCAGAGTCTGATTTCGAAGGAATATTAGGGGAAGCAAACTATTAAATATAATGGGGAATTCATCAGAAGAAAAATTTAATAAATTGTGTCATTTCTATTGTTAATTAAAGGGTAAATATTACAATCCATAAAGAATCGAAATTATATGCATATTCCATCTAATGAATTAGAGAGGAAACAAAAGCGAACACGATTATTGTTAATGTTATTAGTTTTAGGATTTGTCTCATGCTTTATCATAATAATCATACTAACAGCTTATTACCGAGATTTAATAAAAGGGTATTACTCGGGTCCTTTAGGGCCAGACAATTTTCCAAGCTCTTTAGTTCCAATTTATCAAGAGTTAGCCTTAATTGAAATTTTCTGGTTGATAATTTTATTACTTTCTTTCATCTTTATGAATACTATAATTTGGTATTCCATATCTTATTCCTTAATTAAAAAAATAGTAATAACCCAAAATTTCAATGAGAAATTCGCTGATGATGAAATAATATGCTATAAGTGTCTATCTCATATACCGAGTAAATCTGTTACAAAAAATAGTTCAAGATTAACACCCATTAAAATATTTAATATAAAGGGATATTTTTGTGAAAAATGCTATAGGCATTACTTTATGATCTCTCTCGGAACAGTCATATTAGTTCCGATAATTTACTACTTTCTGTATATGCCTTTATCAGCTTTTATTATATATTTAATGAATTTATCATATATCCCTACAATAAACTACTTAATCGAAACAGGTCTTCCAGTTTTTGGTTTATCTTTTTTCGTAATTGTTATTTACGCTATATATGGCAGTAGAAAGATTTCTAAAATATATTATTAAATACTAAAAATTAATTGTTTACTAAGAGAACAAATAATAAGTAAAAGAAAGTAAATAGGATAATGAAAACCAGATTATTTTTAATCAGTCTTCTTGTATTGGGGCTTGCTTTGTTTCCTGTAATTTTAAATTTAACTGTAATTAAATCAAGAATCTATTACCTTATAGATTACGATGTACTAGGTTCAAATAGAGAGGAAATCATAACTAAAGTCGAAACATTAAATTATACATTATATTTAAATGATTATATCGAACGAGATGATGAATTTCAAAGTTTTATTGATGCGGATTTTGTACGATATCTGAAGGGTCGAATAGAGAATGATACGAAATTCCACTGGGAAATGTTTTATGCACATTATCTAAGATATTTTTTTATTGCAGAGAATCATTCTGAATTGTATTTAACATATAATAACGATACGATATTTAGTGTAAAGGATCAAAATAATTACTCACTATTTTTGTTAGAAAATTATTATTGGAATGATTTTGCTTGGTATCTGAATTTCACGGAATTACCCTATGTTTACGGTAATATGTTTACAATCTTATTGAGCAATGTTATTTTTATTGAAATACATTTAGATTATGGTTATCATTGTGGTAGCTTGTGTGCATTAAATTACTCTATTGAACAATATATTGTGTTAAGTATTAACTTAGATGTTCTTATGATTTTTATTCCGCGGAGTTATGTGTCAGTTGCGTAAGATATTTATTGAGCACTTTTCTGGAGAATTATTTTCTTCCACCTTCGTAGTGCCTCCTTCAAATAGAAATAGATAAAGTCTTACTATGAATACTTTCCTCATTGTACTTGGTAGATAAGCCAACCCAAATAGAAGATAATATTAGACCTATAATCAGTAAAGAAAATGCTATTTTTCTCATTCAGATTTCATTTTTAGATAGTATTATTCTCTAACTATTAAATATATAATACAACCGATACACCCAGATAATAATACGATTAATAACCATACAGCGGCATTCATATCCCTTTTCTTGGCGTCTTTATATACCCATACCGCCAATCCTATAGCAATAACCCAAAAGATGATTAAAGTTATAATTATCCCTATCATTATGGGTGTTACCATTACAGTTGATTGAAAAATCATTATAATTTCCTCATTTAATATTCAATAAATATTATTCCTCTCATTTAGATTTTTTTTTCTATAACTTTTTTGCGATATTTCGATATAATTAAAGAAGTAATCCCAACTGATAGAATTATAACTATAATTATTGTTAAAGTAACAGAAAGATTACTCAAAGATGATAAT